>NZ_LANF01000019.1:300000-377594 GCF_000966265.1 Palaeococcus ferrophilus DSM 13482
TCCCCCCCTGGACGAGCCAGCGGCCGCTCCAGAGGGCGGTGCCGTTGACGAAGTCCTCAGGATAGAGCCAGTCCCAGAGCACCGGGCTTTCGTTCCTCAGCAGGACTATTTCCACCTTTTCTGGGTGAAGGGAGGTCGTTGAAATGGTGGCGTTTATCTCAACACTCTGCCCGACCACCATCTTCCCGATGGAAACGTTCTCAATCCCGTAGTTCCCGGGCCAGACGTGGAGCTCTTTGACGTTGTCCCCCCTGTAGGTCTCGTTGAGCTTTTCCTCCCAGTCTGCCCTGACTTCCGCGTATAGGTTCTGGATAGGGACGACCACATAAGGCTCTACCCAGCCACTGGAGGCCAGGGAGCCTATAGGGACCTTTGCGAAGGACGGTTCAACGCTTGGAATGGTGAGAACAAAGGTGGAATCCTCGGTTGCGTTTATCTCCACCTCGTCCATGGAGACCTTAGAGTAGTAGCCCGAGAAGAGGTCGTAGTCATAGCCAGAGTACCGGAGGAGGCGGTAGCTGAAGGTTATTGTACCGTTCTTGAAGATGACGACCTGGAAGTTAATGGGGTTCGAGGACGGATCGCCATCTGCATACGTGCAGCCGAACCACTCAACGACAACCTTATCTGGAAAACCTACCACCGCGAGGTAGCCATCGTTGGTCTTAAGATCGTCGTCGAGAGGGAAGAGAACGTCCGAATACCTATAATACCCATCGTAATGCGTTCCGTAATAGTCCTTAATCCTGGCCTTTTCCCACTTCTCAAGGAGCTCAACGTTCCCGTTCGTGCTTACGGAAATTCTGGTTATCTCCCTGCCGAAGTAGTTGAGCGTGAAGGGGAGCTCGTAGATGAAGTAGCCGTCGTCCTCCTTTATCACGGCACTCCCGTTGTGGACGACCTCGCCTGAAGAGACAAGTGTGGCGTTCTCTATCTCGTCCGAAACGTTGAGCCAGCTGAAGGCCGTCTTCGTGGGCGTTGGCAGGGATTGAATTGGGATTAGCGCGAAGGTCACGTTGAAGGGGCCGGAAGAACCGCCGTGGTTTGTAACGTTGGCGTATACCCTCATGTGGGTGGAGTTTACGAAGGCGTAGTCGAGGGTATGAACGCCGATGTCGGGAGAGGGAGCGGAGTTTTGGGCTTCACTTAGAGCTTTCGGGTTTGGAGGTGAATTTTTAGGGGGTGTGGTAGGACTATGCTCCAGGGGGTAAAGGTTTCCGGCTGTGACAATAGGGTATGAGAACGTGGAGATCACAAGGAGAAAGACCATGAAAATGGCCTGAAATTGCCTTTTCATGGATATCCCCTCCTGTCTTTCCCGCTACCTGGCCTATTCAGGGCATTCTCAACCTCTCTCGCGAAAAACACCTCTTCCGCTTTGAGAACCCTAATTACTGTCTCCCTGTCAATCTTGGTGTTTTCCACTATGAATTCAACGAGCTTGCCGTTTATCCTCCCCATCATCCAATCCCCCTTTCAAAGCTCATTACTAAGAACGCCACCCCACTACTTACAGAGTGGGTTTGAGGAAAATTGTCAAACCCCGAATCCCATGGGACATCAGCCAATCTTTTATACAATGGGAGCCCACTGATTATGGGGAGGGGCATGAGACTTGCGCTGATTGATGGGGAACACTACCCGGAGGTTACGCGGTGGGCCCTCAGAAAGCTGAACGCAAAGATCGCGGTCTTTCTCGGCGGGAGTGAGAAGATAGGCTCCCTGGAGCAGCTTGAGAGAGAACTCGGCGTCATAGTGCTCCACGGTGGGGACTACCTTGAGACCCTAAGGAGGGCCCTTGAGAGCTTTCCCGTGAGCGAGGTCGTTGATTTGAGTGATGAGCCGGTTCTGAGCTATGAGGACAGGTTCAGGATAGCTTCGCTTCTGATGCGGTACGGCGTCCCGTACAGGGGGGCCGACTTCGAGTTCAAACCCCGGAATTTCAAAAAACTCCTCAACAAGCCATCAATAGCGGTCATAGGCACGGGGAAGCGCGTTGGAAAAACCGCCGTGAGTGGCTTTGTAGCCAGAACCCTACGGGAGGTGGCCAAACCCATAGTGGTCACCATGGGGCGCGGCGGGCCCGAGAGGCCGGAGGTGATAGAAGGCGATAAAATCGAGATAACCCCCGAGTTCCTCCTTAAGCTCCTCGAGGAGGGGAAGCACGCTGCTTCGGACCACATAGAGGATGCCCTCACCTCGCGTGTCCTCACCATCGGCTGCAGAAGGGCCGGCGGCGGGATGGCGGGCTTTTCCTTCTTCGACGTTGTTGAGGAGGGCGTTAGAATAGCCAACGAGCGCGAGGGGGATGTAGTTATCCTCGAGGGCAGCGGGGCCACGTTTCCGGCCGTGAAGGCGGACGCTTACATAACGGTGGTTGGGGCGACCCAGCCCATCGAGTACGTGAGGAGCTACTTCGGCCCCTTCAGGGTGGGGATGGCCGACCTAGTCGTTATCACCATGGCGGACATGGCGGAGGAAGAGAAACTCCGCGCCCTAAAGTTGGAAGTTGGGGGGATAAATCCGAACGCGGAGATTCACGTAACCATCTTCCGCCCGAGGCCCCTCGGTGAGCTTGAGGGAAGGGTCCTGCTCGTGATGACCGCTATAAAGGAAGCGGCCGAAAGGGTGGCGCGCTACATCGAGGAAACCTACGGCGTGGAAGTGGTTGGCATAAGTCCAAACCTCTCCAACAGGCCCCTCCTTAGGGAAGACATGAGGAGGTACGACTTTGACACCGTTCTCGTGGAGCTGAAGGCTGCCGCGGTTGACGTGGTGACTAGGGAAGCCCTCGCGAGGGGCAAAAACGTTGTGTACATGGACAACGAACCCGTGAACGTGGATGGAAAAGACCTCGCTATAGCTGTGAAGGAACTCTACAGAAGGATTGGTTGAGTGGCCGGCGGCGTCCCCGGGTTCCCGCCCCCTCTCGGAGGGCAGTACAACCGGGATCGCTGGCGGGCTTAACTTCCGGGGTCGAAACGAGTCCGGGTGTGACCCCGCCGCTATGACCGCCGTGCCAACCACTACTCTCCAAGGAGGGTTTATAAACTTTACTCATGGTGGCCCCCATGTGGAAGAAGATACTCGCGGTGCTGGGGATACTCGCGGATGAGATGGCGGTCCTGGTTATCCTCGCCTTCATCCTTCCGGCCATGGGGATAAGGGTTCCGCCCAAAATAATCGTCCTCGTGATCGCAATTCTCCTAATCAAGGACATAGTGTTCATCCCTCTCCTCCTTCCGGTGCTTGAAAAGAGGGCCACCACCGGCAGGGAGGCCCTCCTCGGGGAGAGGGCGAGGGTCGTCGAGGAGCTCTCCCCCCAGGGCCTCGTCAAACTGGGAAGCGAACTCTGGCGGGCCGAGTGCCTCAACGGAAGCGCTCGAAGGGGAGAAGAGGTCGTGGTGGTCGGAGTTAGGGGGAACGTCCTGCTCGTGGAGCGCCGTGCCCGTAGGGAGATGTTTAAAAAGGCAGCCCCTGAGGGGAAAGGGGGTGTGGTTATGGTAAGGATAATGCCCGTTGACAGGATGGATGACGAGGAGGTTAGGGAAATACTCACAAATTACCGGAAGATAGCGCTCGTTGGGGCCTCACCGAAACCGGAGCGCGACGCCAACAGGGTCATGCGCTACCTCCTGGAGCACGGCTACGAGGTTTACCCCGTGAACCCGCGCTACGACGAGGTGCTCGGGAGGAAGTGCTACCCGAGCGTGCTTGAGGTTCCCGATGAGGTGGAGATAGTTGACCTCTTCGTTAGGCCCGAGTTCACGATGGACTACGTCGAGCAGGCCGTGAAGAAGGGGGCGAAGGTGGTGTGGTTCCAGTTCAGGACGTACGACAGGGATGCCTTCAAGAGGGCCAGGGAGATGGGGCTGACCGCCGTGGCCCACCGCTGCATAAAGCAGGAGCACGAGAGGCTCTTAGGGTGATTGGATGGAGATAACGATAAAACTCACCCTCCAGGAGTTCATAGCCGAGATACTCACAGAGATAGAGGAGCTCAACCTCTCGGCAAAGCACGCCCTTGAGAGGGCCTTTCGCAACGTCGTCGAGAGGGAGCGCTTTCGCCCCATAGTCCACTCCTACGTCTTTGAAATCCTGAAGTGGAAGAAGAGGATAGACTTCACCATAAATTCCGTCCTCAGGGGCTCCACCCTTGAGAACCTCCCTCCCTTCTTGGCGAACCTCATGAGGATAGGCGTCTACGACATGAAGTACCGCAAAACACCGGCCCCGATAGCCACGGACTCCGTGGTCAGGGTGGTTAGGAAGCGCTACGGTAGCAAGAGGGCCAAGTTCGTCAACGCAGTCCTACGCTCCGTCGAGGGCTTTAACGAGGAGAAGGCGCTAAGGAAGCTGAAGGAGCGCGACCCGATAGAGTACCTCAGCGTCAAGTTCTCCCATCCAAGGTGGTACGTGGAGTACGCGATTGAGCTCCTCGGGCGGGACAGGGCGATAGCCCTCATGATAAGCAACAACCGCCCACAGCGCTACTACGTTAGGGTGAACCCACTGAAGACGGATATAGACTCCCTCAGGGACTACCTCGAGGAGAACGGGGTCAGGACGGCGCTAACGCCGCTGGATGACGTGCTAAAGGTTCTCGACTACGATACTCCCCTAACGAGGCTGAAATGGTATAGGGGGGGCTACTTCGTCATTCAGGACCTCGCGAGCGCTTACGTGGCCCACGTCCTTGCTCCCGAAAAGGGAGAACTCATCCTCGACCTCGCCGCCGCCCCTGGGAGCAAGACCTTCCACATGGCCCACCTCATGGAGAACACGGGGAAGATAATAGCCGTTGACTACTCCCGTGACAGGCTCGAGAGGATGAGGGAGAAGATGAAGCTCCTCGGCATTAAAAACGTCGAGCTCGTCCACGCGGACGGGCAGAGCTTCAGGTGGAGGGAGAAGTTCGACAAGGTTCTCCTCGATGCCCCCTGCTCCTCCTCGGGCACATACAGGCAGTTCCCGGATGTAAAGTGGAGCTTCGACGAGGAGAAGATAAGGAAGGTCATAAGCGTTCAGAGGAACATGCTCCTCAACGCCTACGAGAACCTCCGCGAGGGAGGCGAGATGACCTACTCAACCTGCTCCATAAGGGTGGACGAGGATGAGGAGAACGTGAAGTTCGCCCTCAGAAAGGGCTTCGAGCTCGTTGACTACCCCTTCTCATGGGGTTCCCGCGGCTTCACGGAAATAGGGGAAAGGGTCTTCAGGGCTTGGACCCACGAACACGACTGCAACAGCTTCTTCATAGCCAAGCTGAGGAAGCCCTAACACTCGAGGGTCACCTCGGCGTAGCTCCTTGGGTCCTCCCATACCTTTACCCTTATCCTCCTCACGTTCTCCCCTGCCTTCTCCGCTATTCTCTCCGCGAACCACTCCGCTATGTACTCGGCAGTGACGTTGGGCTTGTCCAGAACAACGGCCTCGTCCTCTGGGAGCTCCAGTCTCTTCCCGTTCTTCTCGATAACGAGAACGCCGTCCTTCCTCTTCGCTACCCACTCCCCGCTCACGAGTATCCTGTGGTCGAGGAGTTTTATCAGGTTGCTGAGGTGGTTGAAGTCAAACACCATACCGTTCTCGTTGAGCTCGCCCCATATCTCAACGTCCACGTTGTAGGTGTGCCCGTGTATGCGGAGGCACTTGCTCTCATAGGGGAGGACTAGAAAGTGTGAGCTGTCAAAGTCCTTGTGCCATCCTATCTTTCTCTCCGTAACCTTGAACCCCATACACCTCACCACCCGTGGCTCTTCAGGGGACTACTTAAACCTTCCCTTCATCCCTCAAAGGCCTCGTAAAGCCTCTCATTCCCCCTCTCTTCCACGAGCCTCGCCTCGTAAGTCCTGACGCGCCCGTTGGTGCTGACCTCCACGACAACCCGGCTCGGATTACTCTTTACCTTCTCCTCGAAGGTTCTTGTCTCTATGGCCTGGGTGAAAACATCACCGACGCGCTCGAACTTGAAAACAATCGTGTCCCCTTCCAGCTCGTAACCCCTATAAACCGCTCCGCCCATGCGGAACGTCATCCGTAGCTTTATCACACGCTCACCCCCGTACGTGTAGATCATCCCCACAAGCAGGACCGCCAGAACCAGCCCCGCGACAAGTGCAATCCTCCTCATACATCTCCCCCCAGCACGCTTATTATCTCCCCGTCTATTGGGGCATAACGCGCTATCCTCGGCCCGTCCCTCACCTTGAGGTACCTGAGCCCGAACTCTCCGAAGACCCTCCCCAGCACTTCCGAGCCCTTGTCCTCGTGGCCTTTAATGAGCTCCTCCACCCTTGCCTCGTCCACTTCCACTCCCTTCTCGCGGAGAACCATCGTCACTGCATGCGCGTCCAGCAGGTAATCCTCAATCTCGCCCCGCTCCCACACGTGTACCCCTTCCATAGGCCCATCGAAGTCCCCGTCCACGACCGCTTTTGCTCCCCTGGGGAGTTCGCGAAGGGATCTGAGCACGTCCTTCCCTCCCAGCCGTACGAAGCCAACCCTGAGCCCGAGCCTCCCCGCGAATACCTCCAGGATTCTCTCGTCGGACTCCCCCTCCACGAGAACCACCCTCTCAGAGAGGGATTTCATGAGCTTCACCTTCCTATCGAGCCCCAGGGAGTCAACGAAGACCAGCTCGCTTCCGTTGAAGAAGTACGCCCTCTCTCCTTCGGGCACGGAGTTTACGTCCACCTCTACGAACTCCTGAACCCTTCCCTTGTGCTCGATTTTGAGGGTTTTCTCTTCCCTAACCACGGCCATTTTCCCAAAGAGGGCCACCAGCTTTGGCAGATCCCTGATGATGGCCTTGCCCCTCCGGCTCACGAGGGTGAATCGGGCCCCCCTCTCTGCCAGCTCTACTACAATGTGCCCAGGAACCTTCGTGCCCGTCAGAAACTCCACCTCTCTTGGGCTTAATTCAAAGCGCAAACGTGCGTACAACCCAGCTTTCCGCCGCCTTTTGACGAGCGCCTCCAGTGCCTCCTCTATGTGCGCTAAAACGTCCTCCTCCGTTGGGTTTATTATGTAGTTTCTTCTACCGATAATCGGGAGGGACAGTGTGATTTTACGCATTGGCATCCCCTACTTAGTTACACCCGGCCCCTTTTATCGGTTTCTTTGGATAGAAAAAAACGACGTATTTGGGGCTAATTGGCAATATCCAACGTTTTAAGCCTCGATTGGGCAAAAAGTTCCTTTATCTTCCTCCTTAATATTTTTAGGTTGGCCTAACTCCTGCGCGGGTTGTCTCTCAGATTTTTCAGAGATTTGTTACGTTTAATCGGAATATCGTATTTTAAGTTTATTAATAGTATTAACATTGAATTATAAAATCATTAGAAAAATTACCTATTTAACTACTCAATATTGTAGTACCTTATTTTGTTTTCATCTCCTGTATTGTATTTTTATCCAATTAATATTAACTAAAATAGTAAAAAATAATGATTTTTTACCACTGCATTTGATGGATGCTCCCGGGGAGATGCCCACGGCCCTACCTTTTGCGCCTTTTCGCCTAGTGTTCTATGAATAGTCGGGCTTTTATCCTCAAATTGGCCATTACAATTAACAGTGGTAGCTCACCGGGATACGGTACGGTGATCGGAGGCAAGCTCCTAGGAGGGAACGCCTTTAAGGCTTGCAGTTTTCACTTGTTAACGACCAGGGAACCAGTTCCTGAAGGTGGCTAACCGGGGCAATGTCCTCCGAGGAGCTCAACGAATCCAAAAATGGAGTGGGACCTTTGAGAACCCCTCAAACCCTGCATCCATCGGCGGGTGTTCCAACAAATAGCCGACCCTTAGGAGGGGAGGAAGCCAGCGGTGGAATTCATACCCTTTATGGGTAGCTCAACGCAAATTGTGGGACCCTCAAAAAAGATTATGCCTCCCTCGATTCGCTTTCTAAACCCCAAGGTCTTCACGTGCCTTGTGAGCCTCTAGCGTCTCTTCTCCCTGCTGGTAGATTGTCCAAAAAGGTTGGCGTATAGGGAGTTAAGGGGCATTGCGCGGGAAGACAAAACAACACTCCACTCTCTTTCGGCCTGTTGACGTTGACACCCCTTTGTGAGGGCACCTCATGATGGCCTTTTTAATGTACTAAGATATACTCCAGTTTTAGATATAATGTTGATTATATCTAAAATCCGTGCACAAAAAAGAGCACCCGCAAGCCCTCAGCCGGACAACTTGCACCCGGCTCTTAGGCTCCACTATAACGAGGGTAGTATCTTTGGAACACCCTCTATGAAACCTGATCAGGAGCAGTATAAACGTGCTTTTAGTTCCTTACGCAACTGGTTTATTGACTTCGGCTGAAGTGGGCTACGGCGTTCTGCTTCGGCCTTTAGGGGATAGTAGGGAGGATTCTCGGATGAGGGAAGTTCATACTGAACATTCTGGGAAGATCTTATCGCCCGCCTCGCCTTTCCATTATTTCGATGGGTGCAGTAGGTTGCTCAATTCGTATAGTCCTTTTTTGCATTTGGCTTATGGGCCGCTCGGGAGGTATGGCGGAGGGCACCGATAGTAGGGACGCTTCAACCAGAGCCGTATGGACGGACATCATCGGACTGATAACTACCTTTCATTGTAATGGCAAACTGGTTATGGAATAGCAGGACTTCTCGCGTGAATACTCTCCTTTTGATGCACCACCCGCATTTTTGAAAGATTGAGTGATCAATTCTGTCCATTTAACGTACTAAAGTAGTATAAATTTGCAATTTTCTACTTTTTATAATTGTTTTAAATACATTTAATTATATGAGGGGCATTTGAAACTTGATTATTTAATAAAAATCACATTTTAATATTTTATAATTAAATGATTTTTAATAAGATTAATAAAAACAAATAAAATAAAGTTATTAAATTTAAGAATATGGTTAGTAGCAATTCACCGAAAAATCCAGGAGATAAACTGCAGCAAAGACAGCAAGAGGGCACCCAAAGAAAAAGCATTAGAAAGGCAAAAAAAGGAATTAATAGTCTGTAGGGGCTTCTTTCCGCTCTTTCTCCTCTATAAATACCAGAACGCTGTCCACTATCCGCGGTGCAAGCCCAATGTAGTTCTCAGGCTTTAGCGCTTTGAAGTCCTCTTCACTCAGGAACTCCCTCGCGGTCTCGTCCTCCCTCACGACCTCAAGGAGGTCCCTGCCCTCGCTGAAGGCCCTCATCGCCAGCCCCCTCACCAGCTCGTGCGCCTCCTGCCTCCCCATGCCTTTCTCAGTCAGCTTCAGCATCAGCGGCTCGGCCATTATGAGATTCTTCGTCATGTAGAGGTTCCTCTCAATGTTCTCCGGGAAGAACTCAAGGCCAGAGAGCACCTTTATCATGTTCTTCAGCATCTCGTCCAGGAGAACGAAGCTCTCCGGCAGAATGACGCGCTCGACCGAGGAATTGGTGAGGTCCCTCTCGTGCCAGAGGGGGTTGTTCAACAAAGCGGGAATCACGTTGGAGTAGAGAACCCTCGCTAAGCCACTAACCTTCTCGCTCCTTATGGGGTTCCTCTTGTGGGGCATGGTTGACGAGCCCACCTGCTTCTTCCCGAAGGGCTCGCTGACCTCAAGGATTTCAGTCCTTTGGAGGTTTCTGATTTCAAGGGCGATCTTGTCGAGTGTTGAGGCAACGATGGCAAGGAAGGCCATGAGCTCCGCGTAAACGTCCCTCTGGATAATCTGGTTGCTTATCCTGGCGGGCCTTAGTCCGAGGTCTTCCATCACCAGCTCCTGTATCTCAAGCCCCTTATCGCCGAAGCTCGCCATGGTTCCGACGGCTCCACTCATCTGCCCCACGAGGATCCTCTCTTTGAGCTGGTTGAGCCTGTCTATGTGCCTCTGCACCTCGTCGAGCCATATCGCGAACTTCATGCCGTAGGTCGTGGGCACACCGTGCTGGCCGTGCGTCCTTCCTATGCAGACGGTGTACTTGTGCTCCCTCGCGAGGCGCTTGAGGACTGAGCGGAGCTCTTTCAAGTCCCTCTCAACTATCGCGAGGCTCTCCTTTATGAGGAGCGCGTTGGCGGTGTCTATAATGTCGTTTGAAGTCGCCCCAAGGTGGACGTATCTTCCATGCTCGCCGCAGACCTCACTTAAAGCCTTGACCACGGCCATTATGTCGTGATGTATCTCCGCCTCAATCTCCTTAACTCTTTCAAGCTTCACCCACTTTGTGTTCGCTCTCTCCGAGATAACCCTCGCGCTCTCCTCAGGGATGTTGCCGAGCTTCGCATGAGCCCTCGCGAGGGCAGCCTCAACGTCGAGCAACTTTTGCAGTTTGTTCTCCTCGTCCCAGATTCTTCTCATCTCCTCGCTCCCGTACCTGTAATCAATGGGATGAACTGCCATTTTATCACCACTTGCGTGTAAGTTTTGCCCTTAAAATAGTTTTCTTTTTACATAAATCTGTCTAAAGTTCAGGAGAGGCTATGCAGTGTTGACATCACCTTTTTAACTGAGGGGGTGTAACATTTAGGGGTGGTTTCCATGAGGTGTCCCTTCTGTCGGCCCGATGAGAGTGCCGTGCTGTACTATGATGAAGAGATTAGGATACTGCTCGACTCGTATCCCGCGAACAGGGGGCACGTCCTGGTAGTCCCGGCGAGGCACGTCGAGAGATGGGAAGAACTCGAGCCCGGGGAGAAGATGGCTCTCCTCCATGGTGTTGAATTGACCATGGGAAAGCTTAAGGAAGTCCTCGCGCCGGACGGCTTCAACGTGGGTATAAACCTCGGGGATGCCGCGGGTCAGACGGTGAAGCACCTCCACGTCCACGTCATTCCCCGCTATAAGGGGGACTGCGGGAGGCCCAGGGGAGGGGTTAGGAAGGCTGTGCTGGATGTGGAGGACGAGAACCTGAACATGCGGGAAAGGTGGCTCAAAAACCGGTTTGGGGAGGATGAAGTAAAAATGTTAAAGGAGGCGTTTGCTCAGAACGAGAAGAGCGATGAGTGAACGTAGGACTCCTCCTTTTCGGGTTCCTGTCTCTTCCCAAGCGCCAGTGCCGTGTGGAGGAGCTCCCTGAAGCCGCTGTCGCAGTAGATGAGGAGCAGGAACTCGCCATCCACGTTCCCCATTTCCCCGTGGGGCTGGATGGAAAAGAGAACGTAGTTCGTACCCTTCTTGATGATCTTCATCCTCTTCGTTGAGAAGCGGGCTATGCCGTACATCGTGCGCGCGTGTTCCCCCCATACCGCTATCAGCTCTATGTGGCCATCCTCGAAGAAAATATCCAATAGGGGTGGCACGTCCGCCGAGATTATTGGGTACTTAAAGCCGTCGCTCACGAAGTATAGGAGCCCCCTGGCAGAGCCTATGACTTTCCGCCTGGCGAGCATGTCAACGTATTTACCTATGACTTCAACATAATCAATCACAAAACCATCCTCCCGTGGGACATTCAATTCCTGGTTCAAGAAAAGCTGATTTCACTGGTCACCTACGTTATTATGTATGTATACTCAACCTTATTAAACTATAGTTCCAAAAACAAACCGGTGGTATGGGTGAGGATAGTTTCCGCGGACACAGGGGGGGCGCTCCTCGACAGGAACTACACTCCCGTGGGGCTCATAGCCACGGCCGCGGTTCTCGTGGAGAAACCCTATAGGACCGCCTCCATGAGCATTGCACGGTTCTCCGACCCGTTTAACTACGATATGCGGGGCAGGCAGGCGATGAGGGATGAGGTTCTTCTGGCCCTCAAGCTCGCGAAGAAGGTAAAACCCGACGTGGTGCACATAGATTCGACCCTCGGGGGGATAGAGCTTAGAAAGCTCGATGACCCGACCATAGATGCGCTTAGGATTTCGGACAGGGGGAAGGCGATATGGCACGAGCTCGCGAGAGAACTCCAGCCCATAGCGAAGCGGTTCTGGGAGGAGAAGGGGATTGAGGTGGTGGCCATTGGAAAGGAGAGCGTTCCCGTCAGGATAGCGGAGATATATGCGGGGCTGTACTCGGTTAAGTGGGGGATTGAGTTTGCACGTGAGCACGGGAGCGTCCGCATAGGGCTTCCGAGGTACATGGACGTTGTTCTCGAGGGGAAACGCCTCGTTGGCCGGAGCCTCGACCCGAGGGAGGGTGGCCTGTACGGGGAGGTGGAGGCTGACTCCGAAGGTCTGGAGTGGGAGGTCTACCCCAACCCCGTGGCGAGGACGTTCATGGTTTTTGAGGCGCGGCGGCGTTAGGGTTTTATACTATGATGCGGAGTATAATGCTGGTGGTGGGAATGGACTTCGACCTCTTCATGGAGCGCTACGGGTACAAGCTCTTGTTTCTGCTGTTTGGGTTGGTCTTAGCGGGGATACTTAGCGTCCTCGGGCTGGCGGTGTACTCCATGCTCAAACTGTTCGGTTATGTGGGGGCAATAGTTCTGGTGATGTACATGACCTACGCTTTTCTCGTCCAGCGCAGGGTTCTCGACGCATCAGCGGAGGCCCATGGCAAGTATTTCTATGACCCCAAGCAGGGTAAGAGGCCGTGATTCCGAAAAATTTTCGAAATTTTTTCCCCTCTTTCGAGCCATAAGTTTTATACCCACAAAACGAAGCTTTTCCGGTGGTGAACGTGGAATCGGCTAAGGCTTATCCTTCTAACTCAGCCGACATAAAAGGGAGAAAGCGTGAAAGGAAGCTTCTCATGGGGAACGAGGCCATAGCCTACGGCGCACTTGAGAGCGGCATAGCTTTTGCCACCGGCTATCCCGGAACGCCCTCGACGGAGGTTATAGAGACGATAGCCCATCTCAAGCCGGGGGTCTTCGCGGAGTGGGCGCCGAACGAGAAGGTTGCACTGGAGGAGGCGGCAGGTGTTGCCTACACTGGCCTTAGAGCCCTCGTCACGATGAAGTGCGTTGGGTTAAACGTCGCGGCCGATCCTCTCATGAGCCTCGCCTACTCGGGCGTTGAGGGCGGTTTGGTCGTTCTCGTGGCCGACGACCCCGGACCGCATACCTCCCAAACGGAGCAGGACGATAGATACTACGGCAAGATTTCGCTCCTCCCCGTTCTTGAGCCGGCCGATCCCCAGGAGGCCCACGATCTCATAAAGTACGCCTACGAGCTGAGCGAGCGCTATAAAGTTCCGATAATCTTCAGAACTACAACGAGGGTGAACCACACCACCGCCGACGTTGAGGTGGGGGAGTTCGTTGAGCTTGACAGGAAACCCGTCTTCAAGAAGGACATTGAGAGATACGTTAGGGCGAGCATGCCAGGGAACAGGAAGAGGCACCGCTGGTTGAACGAGACACTGGGAAAGATAGAGGCAGAGTTCAACTCTATGCCCTTCAACTGGATCGAAGGCGAGGGAAAAATCGGAATAATCGTCGAGGGCGCCCCCTACAACTACGTAAGGGAGGTTCTGCCCAAAATAGGCGCGGACTTCAAGGTTCTCAAACTCTCCACACCGCACCCGCTCCCGAGGAAACTCGTCGTTGATTTCCTCAAAACGGTTGACTACGCAATTGTCATAGAGGACGGCGCGCCCTTCCTCGAGGAGGAGGTCAAGGTGGTGGCCTACGAAGCCGGGCTGAAAGTTCCGGTCTACGGCAAGAGAACGGGGCACTTCCCGCTTGAGGGCGAGCTAACGCCCTCCCTCGTGAAGAACGCCCTGCTGAAGATCATCGGCGAAGAAAGTGAAGAATACACCAAGCCTGAAGAGGTTGCCTATGCCGAGAGCTTAGCTCCGAAGAGGCCGCCCGTTATGTGCCCCGGCTGTCCGCATCGCGGTTCTTATAGGGCGGCGCTCGACGCTTTGAGGGACCTCAAGCTCGGCCGTTATAAAGTTCCGATACACGGCGACATAGGCTGCTACGCCCTCTCGCTCCTCCCGCCGCTTGAGGCCATCTGGACTGAATACGTTATGGGCGCTAGCATAAGCTTAGCGAACGGCCAGAGCGTCGTCATGGACAAGAAGATAATCGCTACCATTGGCGACTCAACCTTCTTCCACAACGGAATTCAACCGCTCATAGATGCCGTCTACAAGAACCTGAACGTCCTGGTGATGATACTCGACAACAGGACGACGGCGATGACCGGCCACCAGCCGCACCCCGGAACGGGAGGAAGCGAGACCGGAAGGAAGTTCAACGAGATAGACATAGAGGCCCTCGTGAAGGCCCTTGGAGTCAAGTACGTCAAGACCGTTGACCCCTACGACCTCAAAGCCACGAGGGAGGCCATAAAAGAGGCTATGCAGGTTGAGGGGCCGGCGGTGATAATAGCAAAGCGCGAGTGCGTCATTCCGGTCATAAGGCGCGGCGAAATAGGCGAACTGCCGGTGGTCATCGAAGATAAGTGCACCGGCTGTAAGGCATGCATCCTCATGACGGGCTGTCCAGCTTTGGTTTACGACCCGGAGACGAAGAAAGTCAGGATAGACGAGCTCATATGTACGGGCTGTGGCGTCTGCAACCAGACGTGTCCCTTCGATGCCATAAAGTTCCCGAGCGAACTGAGGAAGGGGGCTTAGGCCCCATAATTTATTAACCCTCATGCGTATTAATAACCGGTGAAAAAATGAAGGTCAAAGAGCTTCTTGAGATGGTTGATGAGGCCATAATGAAGGTGAACCTGAAGATAGTCGAGTCAACGGCGAGGATATTTGAGAGCCCCTACACCTCATGGGAGTTTAACAGGAGGAGCGTTGACCTCGAGGAGGAGCTTGAGCGCCTGAAGAAGCTTAAAGCGTTTCTGGAAAAGCGGGACCCCGAGGAAAACGCGGAGGCCCTTTTCAGGGACAGGGAGTTCGAGGAGCTCTTAAAGTACCTCAAGTACATGCGAACCCTGGACAGGTACGAGCCGTGAGCTCACCTTTTAATCTCTTTGTAAAGCTCCAAAACCTCATCCCGCATCTCCTCGACGACTTCCCTTGTGACGGAGCTTATTGAGAGGCCGTACCTCTGGTAGTGGAGTATAACCCCATGCAGCGCGGGATGCCTCGCTTCCAGCACCCCCATGGCCGCCTCCGGAGGGTACAGAAGCCCGAGCTCCCTGTAAACCACGTACGAACCCATCAATGTGAGGGCCTCGAAGTAGTTCAAAAAGGCCATCCTGTAGTCGCCCCGGCCGTAGCTAGTCTCGGCGATGTTGATGCTATCCTCTATCTTTTTGAGCAGTTCCGCTTCCAATACCATCCCCCCTCAATGCTCCCCCGATAAGTTTTAATCCTTTGTGCACAAAATTTTCCCCATGAAGCGCACTAACGTTGCCGTCTGGGCCGTGGTTGCACTCGTGGTACTCTACCTTGCCTGGGCTATGATTAGGCCTATGCTCTCGGCCCTGTTCTTCGGTGCGGTCGTTGCCTACGCCTTTCTCCCCGTCCACAGAAGGCTCTCAGGGAAGGTGGGCGAGTTCTGGTCGTCCATTCTCCTCGCTTCCCTGCTCCTCATCTCCATAGTTGGGGTCGCCATCGTAGCCGTCATGACACTCAGCGATGTTCTATCGTCCGCCTATGCCTACACCACGGACGTTTTCGAGTGGCTCTACTCCATTGGGCTCCCTGTTTCCGTCGAGACATCCATAAAGAACTTCCAGGTTCAGCTCCTACCCCTCCTCCAGGAGAGGCTGTTGAGCTACACCTTCTCCCTCCCGGGCTACGTGATTCAGTCGCTGGTGTTTCTCGTGTTCATGCAGTACCTCCTCGTGAATTCCTCGGAGATACGGCGCTATCTTCGCGAGCTGATACCCACGGAGGAGCGCGAGCTCGCGGAGGATTTAGTGTCGGGGATAACGAAGACCCTCGATGCTCTCGTGCGTTCTTGGCTTCTCCTGAACCTCTTCAAGGGCCTGGTCATGACCGCAGGGCTCATCATATTCGACGTGACCGACACGGGGGGAGCCATAGTCGGAGGGCTCCTCACGGTTTTCTTCAGCTTCATACCCCTCTTCGAGGGCTGGATGATATGGGCCATAGCCGCGTGGGTTCTTGTGCGGGATGGGTTCCTCCTCAAGGGGGTTCTGCTCGCCGTTTACGGCTTTGTCCTCGTCTCCCCATTGCCCGACTACACGATAAGGCCAAGGCTGGTGGCCAAAGAGGCGAGGCTCGACTCCACGATGGTTCTCCTCGGTATGATAGGGGGCGCGATGGCCTTCGGCATAAAGGGGATAATAGCCGGCCCGATAATCTTCAACCTGCTCGCTTCCCTCGTGAGGGAGTGGAAGAGGCTCAACAGGAGAAGAAGGTCAAAGGGTTAGCACCGTAACGCCCCTATCATCCATCTCCTTCAGGGCCCTCTCCTCGTCCTCTGGTTTTATGCCCTTCACGGCATCCTTAAGTAGAAACACCTCGAAGCCGTGCCTAGCTGCATCGAGGGCCGTGGCCCTCACGCAGTACTCGGTGGCCACACCGCAGACGTAAACCCTCCTAACGCCCTTCTCCTTGAGAATTTCCGCCAGGTTGGTGCCCTCAAAGCCCGAGTAGGCCTCTTTGTCCGGTTCGTCGGCCTTGGAGATTATTATTGCCTCCTCCGGGAGTTTCACGACGAGCTCCGCTCCAGGGGTCCCCTGCACGCAGTGGGCCGGCCACGGACCGCCTCTCTCCCTGAAGCTGATGTGGTTTTCGGGATGCCAGTCGCGGGTGGCCACGATGAGGGCCCCTCTCTTTCTGAACTCCTCTATGTACTCCTCCACCCTCGGGATTATCCTGTCACCTTCGGGCACTGGGAGTGCTCCACCCGGCATGAAGTCCCGCTGCATGTCAACAACTATGAGCGCCTCCTCCGGCATAACAACCACCGGTTTAAACTTTGACATTGGGCCTATTTAGTCTTGTGCCGCCGGGGATTAAAAGGGGGAGATCTATCCACGAAGCCCCTCTCTGAGTATTGTAACAACGCGTTTAATCTTGCTTTGCAGCTCCTCCAGATTTGCGGTGATTTCTTCGGCGGATGCGGTTATCTCCTCAATGGCGGACGTCTGTTCTTCCATAGCGCTCATTGTGGAGTTAACGTTGTCGGTAACCTTTTGGAGGGAGTTCTCGAACTCTTCAAGCGTACGAGATACATCCAGCAGGGAATTAAGGAACTCCTCCATCTCAGACGAATGGAGGCTGAGCTCCCGGGTTATCGTTGAAATATTCTCGATAGCGGGCAGAATCTTTTCGATATTCTCCTCTATTGTTCTGGCGGTCAGTTTCGTGGTGGCCTCCGATGCCAACGCTATTGCTCTAATCCTCTCCGCGACCTGCCTGCTGTCTTCCGCAAGTTTTCTAACTTCGTCGGCGACTATTCCAAAGCCCCTCCCAGCCTCACCGGCACGCGCTGCCTCAATGGCAGCATTAAGGGCTAGAAGGTTTGTTTGTTTGGCTATGTCGGATATGACGTTCACGTTTTTTGTGACCTCGGCATTCTTTTCAAGCATCTCATTGAGATGTCCTCTGAGCTGTTCAAGCTCCTCTTTGAGGCCCTGAAGGGACGTGCTCTCCCTTTCACTTCTCCGGGAGATTGCTCCTAGGCTTTCACTTATCTCTTTTCCACGGTTCATTATGCTATCAAGCTCTCTCATAGTGTTTGAAAGCTCAACAAGTGACTCATCTCCCATTCTTGCTATTTCCTGTGTCTCGAGCGAGATGGTCTGTGTACTCTCAGATATCTGAGATAGGGCCTGGGAGACCTCGCTCATTGAAGTGTTGATCTCCCCAATGTTTCTCTCAGTTGTCATAAGCTCGTCAACAAGAGCCTCAACCCATCCTTGCTCCATGTACGAGTTCCCCTCGACAAGTCGTTTTATGAATTCATGCACAAGGGTGGCGTCTCCACCGGAAGCACGTATCATGAGGGGAATAATCTTGTTGAGTACAGGTTCGTAGTGTACCTTTAGAAAGTGTCCAAAATCAAAATTGTACTCCTCTAGATGTACTCTCCCGGAGGTTATCAGAGCTTCCTTATCAATGTTCCCGTAACACAGGTTTTTGATGTACTCCTTCATCGCCTGTGCATGGGCTCGCCTGACGTTATCTGGAACCCTCAGTTGCATGTGGATTTCGTCTATCACTCTGTCCACATCGTCATGGATTTTTTTGTATATCTCCACAAGAGACTCCATCCTTATTACCTCCAGTCATATCCCTGATATATCCATCTTTACTTTTAAGCATTTATCCTTCGCAATGTTTCCGGGTAAATCACGAGAGCATCCGACTACAAAGCATGAATTCAATTTCATAAACTTTTTAACGTTTGGGAGATTAGTACCTCTGGTGGTGTCCATGGCGAAACGTCCAATAGTTCTGTTCCTCGTAATCATCATTGTCATCGGGGGTGGGTGCGTATCCTCCCCAGTATCCCAACCCTCCAACGCCACCCATGAGAGTTTGCACCTCGTGAGAATAGGGTTGTCTGACAACGTATACGTTTCAGTGGACCCGAGGGTGGAGCTTGTGGAGGTAATATACCGCATCTCCAGCTCGGAGTGGTACCAAAAGCAGGTGGCACCGGAGAAGGTGGGTGTATCGCCCGAAAACTATGAGTATCTAAGGGATATAGACGAGTACTTTGGAAAGTACAGGGAGTTGAGAGCGGTTAAGATAGCGAGGGAGCTATCCAAAAAAGGTTTGACCTACGACGCGGTTCCAAGGTTCGCCGTTCATCTCAATCCAGACACCTTTAAACTCGAGAGGAACTGGAGTGACATGCTCAGGGACAGGCCGTGGCTGGATGAAAAAGAGTTAAACGAATTCGTGGAGGCGGTAGAAGAGTTTGCAGAGGAGACCGACTTCTGGAGGTTCTACAATGAGCATGTGGAGCTCTACAACGCCACCATCAACGAGTTCGTAAGGGAGAACCCTGATCTCGCTGGAATTCCCAAGTTCGAGGAGGAGTTCTTTGGCGAGAAGGCGGCCTCATGGGATATAATCCTCCAGATGGGACTTGTGCACCACAGCTTCGGCGGTTGGGTTGAAGGGAAAGAAGGAAAGGAGATTTACAGCTTTCTCGGGATATGCCGTTTTAAGGGGAACCTTCCGGAGTTTTGTGGTGCATCCGTCCACGAGTTCGCCCACAGCTTCGTGAATCCTGCAGTTGATAGAAACTACGAGCTCTTTGAGCCTTACGAGGCTCTGTTCACCCCGGTCAGAGAGAAAATGTCGGACATGGCATATAAGAACTTCAAGACAATGCTGCACGAGACGCTCGTCAGGGCGTTTGAGGCTTATTACCTAAGGGAAACCAGAGGGGAAGCGGCCGCGAGAGAGAGTCTCCTCGCCGATAAAGCGAGGGGCTTCTATTTCATTGAGGAGGTCTACAACGCGTACGTGAACGAGTACGTTCCCAACAGAGATAGGTACAGAACTTTCGATGACTTCATGCCGAGGCTCGCCGAGATCATAGGGAATGTGTACAAAAAGACCAACGGTGGGAAAAACGTTGAACTGCCCGAATGGCCAACCGTAAATGATTTTGCGGAGAGGCTCTCCGAAAAAGGCGGCCTCGTGGTTTATCATGGGGGTACCACTACGCGTTACCTCGCGGAATGGATAGGGAATAAGTTCGGGTTGAGCGTGAAGCGGGAGGATGAAATTGAGGGTGACGACCTCAAAAACAACCTCGTCCTCATTCTCCTCCCGGACAGTGAACTCCTGAAGGAGCTTGAGGGGCGCATGCTAATAAGGGCGAACGGAACTTCCGTTTACAGCAATGTAACTGGAAAGACCTACACGGGGAGCATCAGGGCCTTTGAGGTCATCAAAAACCCGTGGGATGAGGACGGGCTGATACTCCTCGTGGTTGGCACGGAGGATGGAGCAATGAGGAGCATTCACGCCTACAATAATATGCACTACAGCATAAGGGACGCCGGGACTGATGAGCTCCTCGAGGGCTGGTGACTCTATTCCTCCCCCTTGAAGAAGGCCCAGAATGTCGCCATGGAGAGCCCGTAGAGGGATCCCGTGAGGAGGAAGGGGATTACGAGGGAGCGGTCAAAGATAAGGCCGCCCAGGTACTGGCCCATTCCAAAGGTGAGCGTCCACGCGAGGTTTCTGAGAGCTAAAGCGGTTGGTCTTTCGTCAACGGAGAAGAAGCGCATCATGAATGCGTCCCATATGGGGTTAACGATGTTCATCAGAATCGTTCTGACCGTATAGACGATGGCAGCCAGGGGGAAGGTGGGGATGAAGGGCATGCCCGCTATAA
Source organism: Palaeococcus ferrophilus DSM 13482 (assembly GCF_000966265.1). NCBI lineage: Archaea > Methanobacteriati > Methanobacteriota > Thermococci > Thermococcales > Thermococcaceae > Palaeococcus > Palaeococcus ferrophilus. The sequence goes on from NZ_LANF01000019.1 coordinate 320,139, forward strand.
GGGCACTTGCACTCCCGTTGAAGCCCACTATCGTCCTGACGCTCCCGAACCTGTCCGCTATCATGGGAAGGAGGAATGTGAGGAATCCCATTATGAACTGTTGAAAGGCAAAGAGGCCTCCTATGCTCTCGAGACTCGTCCCGAAGCGCGCATTGAACCACAATCCCATGTATGGAATCGTTATCCCGGCTCCAAGCCCTATGAGAGCACTCGGAAGGGAGAACTTGAGGAGCTTAACGGCCATCTCGCGCTCGAAGTGCACCCTCTTCGCCTCCCGCTTGAGCACGGGCGAGACGAGGGCTATCGCCATTAACTGGATGAGTATGAATAGAGCCGCCACCTCAAGCGTGCCGCGGTAATCGAGAGTCTTCGGCAAAAATCCACCGAGGAGCATTCCTGCACCGGCTCCAATCGTCCCGAGGGCGGAGTTTAGGGAAAAGAGGTAGTGGCGGTTCCTCTCACTAGCCTCCTCACTGAGGAGGGACATCAAGGCCGGCCCCTCTAGGGCCATGCCCACGCCGAGCAGAACCGAGGCGATGGCTAAAAACATGAACTCCGGGAAGAGTATCTGGAGGAGCCTTCCCGCGAGGAAGAAGGCGAGCGCAGTCATTATGGTTCGTCTGTAGCCGATTTTAACGCTTAAGGGCCCCGCTATAAGGAGCAGGGCCGCCTGTGAAATGGTTGAGAGTGAGAAGAGGAGCCCCATCTGAGAGTAGCTCATTCCAAGGGAGCGATAGTAGAAGGGGAGCACAAACCACGCTATGTTACCCCCTAACCAGCCGAAGAATGAATAAACCACCACCAGATAAGCGTCCCTGCTGAAGCCGAGGTAGTTCCTGAGTCCCATGGTCGGGCCTCTGGACATCCGTTTATAAACCTATCGAAGCGCTTAGACACGATTGTGCTTTGAGAAGAAGCCGTAGAATATCAGCGTCGCGAGCACGTAGAGGCCAGCGGTCGTGTAGAAGGGGTAGCTGAGGGAGATTGAAAAGAGGAAGCCCCCAATGTAGTTGCCGAGACCGCGCATGAAGGTCGAAAAGGCCCTTCTTATGCCAGCGGCGGTGGCCTTTTCCTCCGTGGTGAAGAAGCCCATCATGAAGGAGTCGTTTATGGGCCACACTATGTTCATCAGGATGGAGCGGACTATGTAGAGGGCGGCGGCAATGAGAAAGAACCCGATGGAGGGGAACGTGGCGAAGAGAATAGCGGCTGTTAGCTGGAAAGATGCTATAACGTTGACCGAACCGATCTTCTCGACGAGCTTGGGGAGGATGAACGACCCAAGGCCCATCACGAGCTGCTGGAAGAAGAACACCCCGCTTATCGCCGCGAGCGTGGTTCCAAAACGTATGTTAAAGTAGAGGCTCATGTAGGGAATCGTTATCCCTGCCCCGAGGCCGATGAGGGCGCTCGGAAGTGAGAACTTGAGTATCTTGACCACAAGCTCCCTCCTCCAGTTGATGCGGGGGTTCTTAACCGGAACATCGCGTATTATTGCCAGCGCGGGTATCACGAGGGCGAACTGAAGGAGTGCCATCGAGACGACCAAGCGGTAGGCTATACCCTCCGTTATGCCAAAGGTTCTCATGAGGAAATCGGGGGAGGAGCCGGCAACGAGGACGCCGAGGGCGTTGAATATCGTGCCGAGTCCGAAGCTTATTGAGAAGGCATGGTGCCTCAACCTATCCCCCACCTCCTCGCTGAGCAGTGCCGAGAAGTTGGGCTGCCTTATGCCCATGTTCGCCCCAACGAGGAAGAAACCGAGGAGGAGGACGTACCTGTTTATCGCCAGCACCTGGAGGATTCGCCCCATCAGGCCCAGCAGAGCCCCGAGTATGAGCGTTCTCCTATAGCCGAACTTGAGGGAGAGTTTTCCAGCGATGAGGAAGAACAGCCCTCCCACGAAGGTCTGGGTGGAGAAGAAAAGCCCCATCTCGTCCATTCCGTAGCCCAGGGCCCGGAGATAGAAGGGCATTATGAAGACGGAGAACTGGAGGAATAACTGGCCTATTGCATTGGCCCCTATGAGTATCTTAGCGTCCCTTCCGTACTGGCCCAGCATGTTTGAACGTATATCGGTGCGTTTATAAAATTATCGAAGCGTGCGCCCCTGCATATCATCTCCGAAAAACTTATTAGTGAGAAAAAGAAGCATTACGTCGTGTTTAAATCGGCTGGATAATCGTTCTGCAGTGAAATAAGACAAGTGAAAATAAGAGTCCCTTTCACTTTTTGTCCATCAACCTTTTCAAAAATAGGGAAAAGGGGCGCTCGGTTTTGGGCTCATGCGTTCTGCATGAACTCCTCAACGGCCTGCGCCGTCTCCGGATAGCCCCTTCCGGCGAGGATTATGACCTTGTACGTCGGGTTGTCGGGGTTGTCGAGTATCTTGACCACGTAGCCCTCGCTCAGGACCTCGTTCTTTATCCCGTCTATGGTTGACTTGCCATAGACCTGCTCGAGGAGCGACCAGGCCTTGTTGCTCACCCATCCGCCAATTATTATGACGTTCTTGTTGCTTGGAAGGGAGGTCAGCTCCTCATCGCTCATGATGAGCTTGTGGACGTCGTCTATAACGTTGGCGTTGATGGTCTGCACCTGCACCTGGGTCTGCACCTTCTGGGTCTGGGCCCACTTGAAGGAGTAGTCCACGACGTTTCCATCATCGTCCTTTTCAATCTCCACGTAGAGGCGGAGGTTTCCGAAGGGAAGGGTTATCCACTGGTTGTTGACGAGCTCAACGCTCGGGAACCCGTTGTCGGGGTCAACGTGGAGGTAGAGCGTGAAGAGGTTGTTTGCAGGGTCAATGTCCCACACCCACTGGCCGGTGTAGACGTCTCCATCGCTGTACTCCTTGAGCTTTTCGTAGTAGTCGTAGGAGTACTGCACCTGCTTAGTGCCGCCGATTCCCACGAAGAAGCCCGTTGGTGAGAACACGAATATCTTTTTGGCACCGGCCTCCTGAAGGGCCTGAACCCTCGCACTCGCGTCGTTAAGCTCCTCGGAGTCCTCGTTGTTGTTGGCGTCAATGTAGAAGACGTAGTACTTGTCCTTTGATAGTATCCTGTTCTGGGTGTACCCGCTTGGGTATGTGACTTTCACGAAGGTGTTCTCCTGGTTGACGTCTATGTCCTGGAACGTTAGCTTCCATCCACCGACTTCGAGGGTCGCCCCGAGGGCGGCCGTATCGCTCTCCTCATCGTGGGAGTATATGTACATTTTGTCCTTGCCGTCAACCTGGGTTGAGACGGTTACAGTTTTTGAGTCCCCGAGGCTCAGGGGCGTACTGTTCTGGTTGAAGATTATCTCAACCGCCCTGTCCTCAAAGACGACCTTCTTCGTGGAGGTGTTGAGATAGACCTTTGAGAGGTTTGCCCTGACAGCGACCTTCTTCCCAATCGGGGGCGCCGTCGCGAAGCCGTCTATGCCAAGGCCCTCGGTGCTGAGGTCGGGCATGATTGAGCCTTCCACGTAGTGGAGGGCATTGTCGTCACCAAAGGGCAGGCTGTGGTACTCAACAAGCACATCCACCTTGTCGGTGTACGTTGAGGGTTTTATCCCCTGGAGGACGAGGAATGCACCGAGCTTTGCTCCGGCTATGGCGTCCTCGTTTATGTGGAGCGGGGTGTTGTTGACGACCTTGGTGGTCGGGAGCACTATCACCGAGTTGGTGGAGTTCACTGAAAAGCTGTAGGCGCTTCCAAACCCCGCGTAGGCGAGGAACACAAACGCCACCACAAGCGTGGCAAAAATTTTCCTTCTCATAGCTTTCACCGGATACTTACTGGTGCTTGGAGTTTTTATACGTTTGCTTAATGGTTGTGAAAGTGAGGAACGTAAGGAGGCTTACCACCCCTGTATCTTCCTCAGGACGTCGTCCCCCACCTTCCCCTCCTCAACATCGGCTATGGCCCTCTCGAGCCGATCAAGCCCTTCATCGAGGACTTCTTCCTCTATCGTCAGGGGAGGCTCGATTCTGAGCACGTTGCCCTGCAGGAACGCGAGTATCAGGCCAAGTTCGTAAGCCCTCCACACGACCTTCTTGGCCTCATCATAGGCCCGCTCCTTGGTTTCCCTGTCCCTAACGAGGTCAACGCCGATCATAAGGCCCTTTCCGCGCACGTCCCCTATGAGCTCGTGCTCCTCCTTCATCCCCTTAAGCCTCTTTTTTGCGTGGTTTCCAAGCTTTTCTGCTCTCCTCAGGAGGTCCATTCCCTCTATCTCCTCGATGACCGCCAAAGCGGCCCTGCTTGCCACGGGGTTCCCGCTCATCGTGAAGGTATGGCCTAGGGGCGGGAGGGAGTCCATAATCTCTGCCCTCCCCAGTATCGCGCTTATCGGCAAACCGCCACCTAGGGGCTTGGCCAGGGTTATTATGTCCGGGACAACCCCGAAGTGCTCGATGGCGAACCACTTCCCCGTCCTACCCATGCCGCTCTGCACCTCGTCCATGACGAGGAGAATTCCATGCTCGTCGAGAATTCTCTTAACGCGCCTGAAATAGTTCTCCGGTGGAACCACCATCCCCGCGTCTCCCTGAATCGGCTCCGCGAAGAGGGCAGCGGTGCCCTCCGCGTAGACCTCCCCCTCGAACTTGGCCTTGATGAAGTCCACGCACTCCATTTTGCAGCTTCCCGGCTCCTTCCCAAAGGGACAGCGGTAGCAGTTGGGGTAGGGGATGTAGTGAATCCCGCTGAGCTCCCCCACTATGGAGCGAACCTCGAAATCGAGGCCCGTCACGCTCATGGCACCGTAGGTGGCCCCGTAGTAGCTTCTCAGGTAGCTCAAAACCGCCCTCCGCCTCGTGTATGCCCTCGCGAGCTTCAGCGCCCCATCGTTCGCATCGCTCCCGCTGAGGCCAAGGAGGACTTTGGTGTCCTCTATGGGTGAAATCTCGGAGAGCTTCTCCGCTAGAAGGAGCGGCTCCACGGGGAAACCGTAGATGAACGTGAAGTGGATCAGCTTATCCGCCCCTTCTTTTATCGCCTTCACCACGCGGGGGTTGTTGTGCCCCACGTTCTGAACGGCGGCATCGGCAAGGAAGTCTATGTACTCCCTCCCTTCAATGTCCCACACGCGGGCGTTCTCCGCCCTCACGCCGACTATGGGAGCGTAGCTTACGCGGGCTGCCCTTGGGAAAACCCGGGAGTATCGCTCCACAACCTCTTCCTTACGCACGTTATCACCTGAATGCTATACGCGTTTGAAACTAATAGAATTTTCGCCTCGATTTTGCGAATTCAGCAATATAATACCGAAAAAATTTAAAATTTCGTATAAGACTATTTAAGTTGGTGGTGAAGATGAGACTGGATGATCTGGACAGGGATATCCTCCGCCTCCTGCAGGAGGACGGGAGAATGAGCTACACGGAGCTGGCGAGGCGCCTGAAGGTTCCTGAATCGACGGTGAGGCTGAGGGTGAAGAGACTCGTGGAGAAGGGGGTTATAAGGAAGTTCGCGGCGCTCATAAACCCTTTCAAGGCCGGCTACGGGATTATAGCCTTCATCGCGGTGGACATAGAGCCCGGGAAGGTCAAGTCCGCGGTCGAAGAGCTCTCCCGCCTCGGGGAGGTTGACGTTCTGGGTATAGCCACGGGTGCCCACGACGTCCTCATGCAGGTAACCGTGAGAGACCTCCAGGAGCTTGAGAACTTCCTCCTTGAGAAGCTGGGCAGAATAGAGGGAATAAAGAGCACCGAAACCTCCATCCTCACAAGTGTGAAAAAATGGGGGTACGCGAGGGTGTTTTAGTACTCAAAGAGGCTTCCGAGGCCCGGGATGACATCGTGTATGTCCAGCTCCCTGAGTGCGAGCCAGAGCGAGGCCTGGTTGCTCGTGATCACGGGAACTCCAAAGTCCTCCTCGAGGAGCTCGATTATCTCAAAAGTTCTGAAGTTGGTGCAGCTGATGAATATAGCGTCTGCCTCGTCCATGAAGGTGGCCTTGGCAAGGCGGTAGGCCTCGTAGGGCTCCAGCTTTCCGATTTGGGTGTTGTCCTCGATGCCGAGGCCCCTTATGTCGAGCACTTCGAACTCGTTGGCCTCAAGGAACTCCCTCTCCCTCTCGTTTATCTCGTCGGTGTAGGGCGTTATCACGAGAACCCTCTGCGCGTCAACAGCTCCCAGCGCCTCAAGAACGGCCGAGCTCGTGCTCACAACCGGAAGGTTTACTTCCCTCTCTATCTTTGCCTCCAGCTCCTTCTCAAAGTTCTTCCCGCCAATAAAAGAGCCGCTGGTGCAGCCGTAGAGTATTATGTCCACGTTGGCATCCTTCAGAAGCTTGGCACCCTCGACGGCGAGGGCCTCCATCTTGAGGAGCTCCTCCTCCGTCACGTTCCTCAGCGGCATTCTGGACGTGTGAAGTGAAACACCCTCCGGGAGCGCCTCGTGGAGCTCCATCTCCATTGTTGTATTTGACGAGGGCACGAGAAGCCCTATCCTTCCCCTCCATCCGTACATATTCTCACCTACAAAGGCTCTGCAGGAGCCCTATTAAACCTTTGGTTCCGGAAACTTTGATAAGCTCCAACGCCCAGCTTTTTCCGGTGGTGCGTGTGGAACTCAACGAGGCCATAAACCTGAGGACGTCGGTGAGGTACTTCATGGAGGAGCCTGTGAGTGACGGGGAGATAAGGGCCCTAATCGAGGCGGCCATAAGGGCGCCGACGGCGAGCGGCCTTGAGAACTGGCTCTTCGTGGTCTTTAAGAGCGACGAGGCGCGGGAGAAAATCTACGAGCTCATAGGCGAGGGGATGGAGGAGTACTACCGCGCCGTTAACCTGCCCGAGGAGAAGATAAAGAAGCTCAGGGGGCGGATTTTTGAGGGGGGCATGTTCAGGGCGCCCGCCTACATCGCGGTCTTCATCAACAGGGACGTTCGCTTCCTTAAGGGGAAGGAGTTTGACGATGTGGAGTTCCTCTGGAGCGCTGAGAGCGCCGCCCTGGCGATAGAGAACCTCATGCTGAAGGCCGTGGAGCTCGGCCTCGGGACGGTGTACATCGGCGTCACGAACTTTAGGGGCATAGAGGAGAAAGTCAGGGAGCTGGCTGGGCTGGGGGAGGAGTGGGCCCTTGTTGGGGTCATCCCCGTCGGCAGGCCAAGGGGCGAGGTAAAACCCCGGAAGAGAAAGAAGTCTGTGGATGAGGTTCTCAGGTTTGTTTAGCAAAGCTTTTATCTCCCTTCTCCCTACACCGACCCATGATGGAGTTCGTCGTGCTCGCCGGAATCGTGGGTGGCTGGCTCGTGATGACGTCCACCCTCTTCCTAATGCTGGCTTTTGGACGTGATTGGGGGATCCTGGGCGTTTTTCTCCTTGTTGCAGTGATAGAGATTAACAAATGGCTCAAAAACAGATATCTGGGAAGCTTTAGAGGTGCAACGACAAGGGAGGAAGACCTGGCCCTTCACATGTTCGAGATGAACGAGCTGATAGCCATGTCCTCCTACGCAACCTCCCTCTTCCTCTACTACGTGATTCAGAAATACATCGAAATTACCGTGGTCTTCCCGGGCAGGCAAGGTTTTTAACGACCGGAGGATAGTCGGGGTGATGGCGATGTACAACGTAATCATAGTCAGGTATGGCGAGATTGGGACCAAATCTGCCCAGACGAGGAGATGGTTCGAGAACCTTCTGGTAAACAACGTTAGGGAGGCTCTCCTCGACGACGGGGTGAGCTTCAAGAAGGTCGTGGCCAAAAGGGGAAGGGTATTCGTGAAAACGAACGAGGCCGTCAGGGGGGCCGAAACTTTAACGAGGGTCTTCGGGATAGTCTCCCTCTCCCCCGCGATGGAGGTTGATGCGGAGCTCGAAAAGATAAACAAAACCGCCCTCAAGCTCTTCAGGAAGAAAAAGCGGGAGCTCGGAATTGAAAGGCCCCGCTTTAGGGTCACCGCGCGGAGGATAACCAAGGAGTTTCCCCTCAAGAGCCCGGAGCTCCAGGCGAAGGTCGGGGAGTACATCCTCGAGAACGAGGAGAGCGAGGTCAACCTGCACGAATACGAGGTAGAGGTCGGCGTTGAGCTCATGGAGGGAAAAGCCTACGTGTTCACGGAGAGAATCGCGGCGTGGGGCGGGCTCCCGATAGGCACGCAGGGAAAGGTAGTTGCACTGCTCAGCGGGCCGAATTCCGCTTTGGCTTCCTTCCTCATGATGAAGCGCGGGGTTGAAGTTATCCCCCTCCACATAAAGCGCTCGGAGGAGGAGCTCGAGGAGGTCAGAGCCCTCTGGGGGAAGCTCAGGAAGTACGCCTACGGCGCCAAGGGTGAACTCGTGGTGAGCGAGGGGGAGATGGTTGAGGAGGCCATGAAGCTCGTGAGGGACTTTGGAGCCAAGGGCATCGTGATGGGCCGCTACGTCGAAAGGTTCACGGAGGAGCTCGGCGAGGAGCTCGTTAGGGAGAACGAGAAGGTTGACGTCCCGATTTTCTATCCGCTTATAGGCCTTCCGTGTGAGTACGTTGAGGAAGTGAGAAGGAGGGTTGGGCTGTGAAGGTGGTTGCCCTTTTGAGCGGGGGCATTGACTCCCCCGTGGCAGCTTATCTAATGCTCGCGAAGGGCGCGGAGGTTATTCCCGTTCACATGCACGTTGGAGAGAAAACGGACGAGAAGGTGGGGCTCATAGCGAAGAAGTTAGCCGAATACGGCCCTGTGGAAGAGCCGATCATAGTGGAGCCCAAGGAGAGGAACAGGGTCATACCGAAGCTTAGGGAGATGGGGAAGGAGAAGTACACCTGCGTCCTCTGCAAGTTCAGGATGGTCAAAGCGGCTGAGAGCGTCGCGCTCGAGAGGGGCGCCAAGGCAATAGTGATGGGCGACAGCATAGGGCAGGTGGCTTCCCAAACGCTCGACAACATCCTCATAGTGAGCCGCGCCACGCGTCTCCCCATAATCCGCCCGCTGGTTGGCCTCGACAAAGAGGAGATAGTCCGCATAGCGAAGGATATTGGCACCTTCGAGCTCTCGGTCCTTCCCGAGGATGAGTGCTGGTGTGTCCCCAGGCACCCGGTAATAAGGGGCTCGTGGGGCGAGTTCGTGAAGATACACAGGGCGCTCTTCGGGAGGGAGCCGTAGTGAGGAGGTTCTACGTTTACGCCTCCCTCTCCATTCCCCTGCTTTTCGTGGTGGGGCTGCTCTTCGTCATAAGCCAGAACCCGTGGTTCTCGCTCACGGACAACGCCCTCAGCGATATGGGCTCCCTCCACAACCCGAAGGGCTACCTCTTCAACGGCTTCATCATGTTGCTCGCCACGGTGATGTTCGTGGTCTCAGTCGGGATGGCGAGGGAAGGCTACTCCTACCTCATGCCCATAGCTTCCCTTTTCCTGTTCCTCGTGGGCGTATTCCCCGAGGAGAAAGCTCCCCATGCGCCTGCGGCCATACTGTTCTACACCACCGCTCTGGCGGATATAGCGCTCGTGGGAGGGAAGAAGGGGAAGAGGGGATGGAGTGCCCTCGCCGTTGTGACCTTTGCTCTCATGCTCGTCCTGCCCCTGTTAGTTCGGGGGCTCGCGATTCCGGAGCTCGTCGGGGCGGCCACAATAACCGGGTGGTTCCTTTACCTCGGGCTCATGTTTCGCGGGCAAAAACGTTTTTAAAGGGCCACACCAACCTTTGAATATCCTACTCACCGAGGGTGATACATATGGACTGGCGCGAGTTTACCGGGGCCTTCAAGGACATGAGCTTTTACCTCGCCTACAACACCAACGTTGACGCGATAGTTTACCTCACACCCGAGAAGGTTCAGGCGCTTATTGAGGAATTCGGGGCGGATAACGTCAGGAAGAGAATTGAGGAGTACCCAAGGCAGATAGACGAGCCCCTTGACTTCGTTGCAAGACTCGTCCACGCCCTCAAGACGGGAAAGCCCAACGCGGTGCCTATGTTCGACCAGAGCCTCAACAACTGGTTTGACGGACACTTCAAGTACGACGTTGAGAGAATAGGGGGGCAGGTGGGCATCATAGCCAACATCCTCGCCAGCCTCGACTTCAAGAGGGTCATAGCCTACTCCCCTCTCCTGGGAAAGAAGCAGGCGGAGATGTTCGTTGACAGGCCGAACCTCTTCTACCCTGTCGTCGAGAACGAGATGCTCGCCTTTAAGCCTCCACGGGAGGCCTACCGCGAGGACGACCCCGTTAAGATAAACCGCATCTTCGAGTTCCGGAAGGGGATGCGCTTTAGGCTCGGGGAGGAGGAGATAGAGGTTCCCTTCTCGGGGCGCTTCATCGTATCCTCGAGGCCCACGGAGCTGAGAATCGAGACGCGCGATGAGCTGAGGCCTTTCCTTCCTCAAATCGGCGAGAGCGTTGATGGCATAATCCTCTCGGGCTACCAGGGCATAAAGCGCCACTATCCGGACGGAAAGACGGACGATTACTACATAGCGCGCGCCAGGAGGGACATTGAGCTCCTTAAGAAGAACCACGACGTCAAGGTGCACATAGAGTTCGCTTCAATCCAGGACAAGGAGCTCAGAAAGAAGGTTGTGAGGGAGCTCTTCCCCATGGCGGACAGCGTCGGCATGGACGAGGCGGAGATAGCCCACGTTCTCAACGTCATGGGCTACCCCGACCTGAGCGACAGGATATTCAACTACAACCGCATTGAGGACGTCGTTCTTGGAGGGAAGATCATCCTCGACGAGGCCAACCTCGAGATACTCCAGATACACACCATTTACTACATCATGTACATAGCCAGAAGCTCCAACCCGCTGAAGGAGGAGGAGCTCAGGAGCAGTCTTGAGCTTGCCACGGTTCTCGCGGCTACAAGGGCTTCACTTGGCGATATAACCCGTCCCGAGGACCTGGCCGTCGGGGAGAAGGTTCCATACAACGAGCGGGGAGAATACGTGAAGCTCCGCTTCGAGGAGGCCAGAAAGAGGATAAGGACGAGGGGCTACAAGATCGTCATAATCCCCACAAGGCTCGTTAAAAATCCCGTCTCGACGGTCGGACTCGGCGATACGATATCCGCGGGAGCCTTCGCGAGCTACCTGGCACTGCTGAGGAGGAAAGGGGTCCTCTGAGGCCTCATCTTGTTCGTTTTTCTGGTTTTTGTCCTTTTTCAAACGTCGTGCCCCTCTGGAAGTTCTTCCTTGGGTTTTAGTCCTCAAAAAGCCTCTCCACAAGCCTCGCCTTCTCCTGGGCCTTTCTCAGGTGCTCCACGGTAACCCTCGTGTAGATTTGAGTCGTCGAAAGGCTCGAATGCCCCAGGAACTCCTGTATTGACCTTATGTCCACGCCGTTCTCGAGCATGTGGGTGGCGAAGCTGTGGCGGAGCATGTGCGGTGTAACCTTCACCCCGGCCCTCTCGCCGTATTTGCGGAGGAGGTACCATACGGTCTTGGGGGAGAGCCTGTCCTTGCTCTGTCGCCTGTCCTCAACGAAGAGGTACTCGCTGTCGTCATCCCTACCATTGAGGTAGCGCTCTATCAGCTGGAGCGTCGCCTTCGGAATGGGCACGACCCTGTCCTTGGCGCCCTTTCCTCCCCTCACGTGAAGCAGGGAGCGCTCGAAGTCAACGTCCTCCTTTTTCAGGTTGCAGAGCTCGCTGACGCGCAGACCGCTCGTGTAGAGAAGGAGCACTATGAGCCTGTCGCGTTCCCGCGTGGGGGGTATAACGTTCAGGAGCTTCCTCACCTCGTCCTGTCTGAGGCTCTTTGGGAGGCTTTTGGGAACCTTGGGAGGTTTTAGCCTCTCCGCCTCCTCGTCCATCCCCTCGAACCGGAAGTAGGCCTTGATGGCCTGAACCACGAGGTGGAGGCTCTTAGTCGAGTAGCCCTTGCGCCTCAGTCTGGCCAGAAAACGAAGGGCAGAGCGGGCGTTTAAATCCCCGCCCGACTCAAGGAAGCGCTCCACGTAGTAGGAGTACATCCGCACCGTGTGGGGACTCTTCCCCTCCAGTTCGAGGTAGGTGCGGAACTCCTCTATTACCTCGTCCATACCCCTTCACTTCACTCCTCGAGCCTGAACTCCTCCTCGGGCTGAACCTCAGGTTCCTCCTTGGGCTCCTCCTCCTTGAAGTCCTCGAGGAGGCCGAGGGCCAGGTAAACCGTCTTGAGGAGCTGAGACACGAGCTCTTCGTTTTCGGCGTAGATGTAGCCCTGTCCCACGATGACCTTTCCGTTCAGGCCGAGACCCTCAACGGCCTTCGCGAGGTACTCCTCGTCAGGCGCTTCGCCGCCGAACGCCTTCTCCCACACCTCGCTTATCCTGTACACCTTCTCGGCCCTCTTCTTGAGGAGTTCGTTGAGGTTCTCGTTCTCCGCCTTGACGCGCTGGTACTCGTTGTAGAGCTCCTGGTAGCGGGCGTTTAAATCGTCAAGCTGGGCCTCTAGGTCCTTTTTTTCGCTCAATATTGCATCGCAGCGCCCCTTGAGGTCGAGGAGCTCGTTCCTTAGGCCCATGTACTCGGGGAGAACCTGGAGGCTCTTGAGGCCGGCCCTTATAAGGGCGTTCCTGAGTTCCTTCTTGACGAGCTCGACATCAACGTGCTCAAGGTCGTGGCCGAGCGGTATCTTCATGCGCTCTATCCTTCCTACGAGCCCTTCGAGCTCACTGAAAAAGCGCTCCGCAAGCTCCCTTCCAACCCTGTCCGCGTCGGTTGCGATTATAAGAAGATCGGCACCGGCAACGGCGCTCTTGGCTATCTCAAGGTTCGTTGTCGGGATTATCGCGGATATCGTTATGTTGTACTCGCTACCGAGGGCAAGGCTCTGGAGGGCCTTGCTCACGACCTCAACGTCGCTTGCCCCTTCAACCAGAATTCTAACATCAACTATGGCCATTTTTCACACCTCACAGCGGGTCGTTACCCATCTTAATCTCCACCTTGCGCTTAAAAAACCTCCCCTCACTTCCTCCAGTTCCTGCAGTTCATGTCGAGGCAGACCTCGTACTCCCTTCCCCTCTCGCGGATTTTGACGACGGGTGCTCCATCGCAGCAGGTTTTGTCCGTGGGGATTATCTCGCCGCGCTGTAGGAGGGGGTAGGTGACGTTGCAGTTGGGCCAGTTGGAGCAGCCGACGAAGCGCTTTCCTGTTCTCCTGTTGTAGCGGACGACCAGATCGCCGCCGCACTTGGGGCACTTGCCAACGACGAGCGTTTTCTTCTTTTCCTGCTCCTCAACGGCGCTTTTAACTCTCCTTTCCTCCTCCTCGCTCAGTTCCCTCACCTTGCCCCTCGAGCGCGGCTTCTCCTCTGAGACGAACTGTGCCGCGAGGTCCTTCCCGATTTCAAGCTCCTTGGCCTTGAACTCCTCGAGTATCTTTGTGAGGCCCGATTTGGCTTCCTCTATGACCTCCTCCTTCTTCCTGCGCCGCCCCATAATCTCCTCCATCTTCTCCTCAAATGCCTTGGTGAGCTCAACGCTCACTATGCTGGGGACGTGCTTCTCCAGGGCCTCTACGACCTTCATTCCAAGGGGGGTGACCTTTATCTTTCTCTTGCCCTCTATGTAGCCGCGGTTGTAGAGGGTCTCGAGTATCTGGGCGCGCGTCGCTTTGGTGCCTATTCCCAGATCCTCCATGCGCTTGATGACGGATGCGGGGGAGTACCTCGCTGGCGGTTTGGTTTTCTTCTTCTCGCGCTTTATCTGAATGACCTTGATGGGCTCGCCCTCCTTGAAGGCCGGCAGAATCACTTCGTCGAACTTGACGTACTTGCCGTATACCTTCAGCCAGCCTTCCTTAACGGTTCTCGCGCCGCTCAGGATGAAGCGGTGGTTGTTGGAGTTTATGACCACCTTCATCGTCTCCCTCACCGCGGGCTCCATGAAGAGGGCCAGAAAACGCCTCACAACGAGGTCGTAGATATTCCCCTCGTCCTTACTCAGATCCCCGGGCTTGGGGAGCTCTCCCGTTGGGTAGATTGCCGGGTGCGCAGGGTCGTCCTTCTTGCCCTCGACCGGTTTGAGCGTCTCCTTTCCCAAAAGCTCGTGGGCGAAGGGCTTGTACTCTGGCAATTTGGCGAGGTTCTGGAGTATGTTGCGGAAATTGAGGTTTTTGGGGAGCTTCTGGGAACTTGTGCGGGGATAAGAGCAGTTGTGAACCACAACGCCGTTGGCGATGAAGTTGTGATAGTTATCGACCACGAGGTCGTACACCTTACCGCGGTAGTGGAACTTCTCAATCGACCTTATGCCGAGAATGTAAACATCGCCCGTGGCTATCCTGCGCAGATCAGTGTCCGTGAGGTAGTCCACTATTCGCTGGAGCTTGTCGAGGCTTATTCCCCTCCCGTGTGCGGCTTGGTTGGACATGTCGAACTTTTTCCAAAGGGCATTGCTGGATTTTATCTTTCCTTCCCAGCTTTTGACATTAAGAACGCTGTAGTGGTGCGAGTACGCTTTTCTTTTCCTGATGGCAACTTTCTTTACGTGCTCCAAATCTTTTCTTTTGATCCTGAGGTGATTTTTCATCACTTCATAGAACCTCGGGGCATCGCGGGAGTACACCTTAAGCTCGTAGGCCATAAAACTTCCTTTTTTGTCCTTCTTTTCCCATAGGTACGTTCCAACCCCCAGAAGCTGCCACATCTGCTTAGCAGTGTACACAGCCATGCGGTTCTTAGAGGTGAGGACTATCTGCGGGGAGTGGGATTTCTTCCTACCGGTTGGTTTCGTTCCTATGTGGCCGTCTGCATCGTAATAGCCGGCCAGAAACGCCGCCATCCACTCTGGCTTAGTCATCACTTCTCCTGGGATCCTGAAGATTTCGGTTTTATTGCCATAGGGGCAACCGAGAAGCTCAAAAAGCCTCGTTAGTGACTTGCTACGAATGATTATTATCTTATACTTTCCATCGAAGGCAAAAGGAACTCCAAGGTACTCAGTTATCTCCTTAACAGCCCTCAGGGTGTCCTCCGTTCTATCCTTTGCGGGTATTGTTATCGCTCCCTTCTTTGCGAGATGGCCGTCTCCCACCACAAGACCAAAAAGGTACCAGAATTCCTCACCGAACTCAAAGGAAATCGGGGCCAGTGATGTGCTGTAGGAGAATCCCCTAAGTATCTCCCTTAACTCGTCAATGGATACAATGCCCCTCTCCAGCAGGAACCTAACTATCGGAACGGGCATCTTGCCCCGCAGGTATTTGTAATAGGTAGGCTCTTTTATCCTGAAGCGCCACATTATCTCAGATTTTAAACCGGCGCCTTTTATTCTGGCTTTTAGGACACCGCCAAATTCTGGGTCATAGAGGATGTAGTCCTTCATTGAAGTGGCGTTTTCAAGAAGGAAGCTTAAGAGCGTTGGGGGCTCGGCCCTTGAAGAGTATCCATTCCTGTTTATGAAAAGAACGGCCTGATCATCCTCCCTCAGCTCTCCCGCCGGGACAAAGATCAACAGGTCATCCCGGTATACTAGGACGGGATGGTCCGCCGTAAGGTAGAGTTCGGTTCTATCTGTGAGAGTGACCTTGTACATCGGCTCATCCGCGTCCCTCTCCAGGAGTCTGTATCCAGCCCTCGATAGTTTCAGGTCAAAGTCAAGCGCAAAGACCTCGCCCTTCTCTGGAAGCTCCTTTATTCTCTTAACTCCCTGAGGAGTGGGTATCAGTGAATCGGGATGCAGGCAATAACCCTTCTCGTACAGTTTCTGGGCTATCTCAAGGGTCTTCTTTGGGGAGTAACCGAAGGCGGAATAGGCCTCCCTCTGAAGGGTACCGAGGTCGAAGGGCACCGGTGGGTGCCTCTTCCCCTGCTTCACCTCGACTCTCTCAACGAAAGCCGGCCCCTTCCTGGCTTCCTCGACTATTCTCTTGGCCTCTTCCTCGTCGAGGATGCGCTCCTTCTCGTAGGTTGCTGTGTAGTTCTCCCCGTTCTTCTCGAGGAGCATTTTGATGACCCAGTAGGGGGTGGGCTTAAAGTTGGCTATCTCCCTCTCCCTGTCGGCCAGAAACTTTAGGGTGGGCCCCTGAACCCTTCCGGTTGAGAGAACCATCCACTTCCCGCTGGCGCGCCTTATTGATGAGCTCAGGGCCCTCGAAAGGTTCACGCCCCAGTACCAGTCGAGAATGTGGCGCGTTACTCCCGCGTCGGCCATTCCGAAGTTTATCGTTGGCTCGAGGTTGTACCATGCTTTGAGGAGGTCCTTCTTGGTGAGCGCGGAGAACTTCATGCGCTTTGCCTTTGACGGGTCAACGCCGCAGGCGTACTTCAGGGCGGTGTAGCCTATGACCTCACCCTCCGTATCGTAGTCGCAGGCAACCACGAACTCATCGGCCTGCTTCGCGAGCGTTGCGAGGGCCTTAACGTAGTCCCTTGCGTAGCTCTTCCCCTTCTCCGCCTCGTAAACGGGCACCCAGTGGATGTCGAATATTGGATAGCCCCAGGTTTTAACCTTCGGGGCGAGGGTGAAGAGGTGACCGACAGCTGGAGCTACGATAATCCTCTTCCCGTCCCTCACAAACTCGTAATAGGGTACTTTGCCTATGCTCTTTCTCGTGGGCTTGCCCTCAGCCAGGGCATAGGCTATCTTTCTCGCGACGTTGGGCTTCTCGGCGATTATCAGTACGGTCATGATTCACCCCATACCGTATGTGCGGGTGGCTTTAAAGGGGTTACCCCAACACCGGGGTTGAGGCTCCCACCCGTTTACAATTGGTACGTCCGGTTCTCCAGTAGAAGATGTTAGAAGGGGAGCTCAAGCCCAAGCTCCACGGCCTTTCTCTTTATCTCTTCCAGGGGAACGATGGCGCTCCTCGCCCCGACCTTCTGAACGGTAAAGTACGCCAGCAGGGCGCCGAGTGTGGCGGCTTTCTCCAGCGACCATTCATTGAGGATACCGTATATGAAGCCGGCATCGAAGGAATCGCCGGCTCCAGTGGTGTCAACCGCCTCGGCGTGGAGCTTTGGGGTTGTGATTACCTCGCCCTTCTCGCTCCTCAGCATCGCGCCGCCGCCGTTGAGGGTAACTATGACGTTTTTCGCTCTCACCTCAGCTATGGCCTCCAGACTTCCGTACTTGCGTTTGAACTCGTCCTCGTTCATCAGGAGGTACGTGACCTTCTCCACGGCCTCTTCCGGGAGTTCAGCCTCGCCTATGTCTATGGAGACGCTGATTCCCCTCTCGTGGGCGAAGTTGACGGCATCAACGATGAGCTCTCGGGGATTGGACGACATGTGGATGTGCCTCGTCCTTGAGAGATAGTCGAAGTCGAGCGTCCTGTGGGCGTTGGCCCCGCTGAACTTGATTATCCGCTTGTCCTCGCCCCTTATCATGGCAATCGCCACTCCGGAGGGGACGTCAAGCCTTTTTATTCCCCCTGTGTCCACGCCGATTTTGTTGAAGTAGCTTATGTGGGCCTCTCCAATCTCGTCCCTTCCCACGGCGCCTATGAACCCCACCCTAAGCCCGAGGGTGCCGAGCCACGATGCGGTGTTTCCTGCGGCTCCTCCGAGGCCGAAGAACGCCCCCCTCGCCATCATCTTCTCGTGAAATTCCGGGAATCTATCAACGAGCAGGATTATATCGTAGTTCAGGTTCCCAATGGCCACAACGTCGAACATTCCACCACCCGTAGCGGGTAGGGGCTAAAAGTATAAAAACGTGAGGGGAGAGGCGGAGTTATGCGTGTGCTGGTCGTGGGGAACCTAACTCGTGATGTTATAGTGAGCGGGAAGGGACGGTGGGAGCGAACGGGAGGCGGTGCCTACTACTCGGCCCTTGCCCTTAGAGGCCTGGCTAGGGTGGATGTGGTGACCAAAGGCGCCCCCGAGGGTCCCCTTCCCGAGGGCATAAACTTTCACGTTCTTCCATCTGACGAGATAACCACGTACCTTCTGGAGTACCGCGGTGAGGGGAGGAGGCTCTCCCTCCTAAGTCGCGGTGGAGAGATACGCCCGGAGGAGCTGCCCCCGCTGGAGGACTACGACTTCGTGGTGGCCAACCCCGTGGCGGGGGAGCTGTCACCGAAGACGCTCGAGCGCCTGATGGAGAGGCCCCTTGCCCTCGACGTCCAGGGCCTCGTGAGGAGGTTCGGGGAGGAGGGAGAGGTATTCATGGGCCCGCTTGAGCCCGATGTTCTGGATGGGGTATGGGTGCTGCACGGCGATGTACGAGAGATTCTAACGCTGGGAAGCTTTGAGAGAGTCCTTGAAACCCTTGCGGAGCGCGTTGAGGTTGCCCTGATATCCAACGGCTCCGAGAGGGGGATAGCCCTTCACAGGGGGAAGGTTTACGCGTTCTATCCACCCAGAAGGGATGTGGAGAATCCCACGGGGGCGGGGGACACGTTATTGGGGGCCTTCTCGTTCTTCTACAGAACTTTGCCATTTGTGAAGGCGTTAAAAACAGCCGTTGCCTTCACGGCGCTGTCCCTCGAGGGCAGTGCGAACCTCAAAAAAGCCATGAGCATGGCCCGGGAGGTACGGGTGGAGCGGCTCAGCAACGTCGATCCCGGGCATCACTACCCCAAAGGCCAATCTACATCATCGCCGTGAATTGTAGGGGGAGGGAGCTTTAAAACCTAACGGGCCAGTTCCCTCAAAAATTCAACGTAGAGTCTCTTGACCCTTCTGACGGAGCTCAGGCTCACCCATTCATCCGCGGCGTGCCAGTTTCCGCCGATGGGCCCGAACACGAGCGTTGGGACTTTGAGGTATGCCCCGAAGTAGTTGAAATCCCCCACGCTCCTGCCGTACGTGACTTCGGGGGTCTCCCCAAAGAGCCTCCCATATGTCTCCTTGAACCTCTGGGCGTACGTTGAGTTTTCCCTCGTCAGATAGGGCAGCATCTCGGGGGTTGGGCGTGGGTATCTGCTCACCACCACCCTGGAGCGCAGGTCGAGCTTCGAAATGAGCTTCTCAATGTCGCCCTTAACCCTATCCCACTCCTCTCCCGGTACAACGTGCCTGTCAACGATGGCCTTTGCGTATTCCGGGATGCTCAGCCCGTCGGCGCTTCCCTCGAAGTGGAGAACTGCCCAGCTGCCCCTTCCAAGCTTCAGGTGCTTCTTAGTCCTCAGACGGCCGATGTTCCCCACGACCTTCGCTAAATCCTCGACGGCGTTCGCCCCGCTGTCGGGCTGCGTTGCGTGGGCCTTCTTTCCGAAGGCCTCGATCTGAATCACGAAGCGCCCCCTCGCCCCCAGCATAAGGCGTTCGTTCGTGGGCTCGGCGATGAGGGCAACGTCCGCTTTTCTGACGATGCCGCTCTCTACGAGCCTCCACGCTCCCCTAGAGTAACCCTCCTCATCAACGACCGCGGTGAATATCACGGTGGGGCGCTCCTTTCGCGGGAGCTGGCTTACCTCAATGAAGGCCGACATCAGTGCGGCCAATCCTCCCTTCATGTCCGCGCTGCCAAGCCCGTAGAACCGGTCCCCATCAAGCTCACCCCAGGGGTTGCGCGTCCACCCATCCGAGAGGCCAACGGTGTCCATGTGCCCGTTCAGAAGTACCGTGCGCTTCTTTCCACGTATTCGGGCTATCACGTTTCTCCCGAAACCCTCGACTTCCTGTGTCTCCACGGTGGCGTACTCCTCAAGGATGCTCGCGATGGCGTTGGATATCTCCTCCTCGTGTCCAAAATGAGAGTCTATTCGTACAAACTCCTTCAAAAGCTCAGCTTCCATCCTATGCACCAACATATTACTATTGCGGTTAAGCTTTATAACACTTTTTAATACAATTTCCCTGTAATCCACAGGATATATAACAGCGCGGCAGAATTTGAATGGAAACTTGAGTGGGGCCTGGAGTTTGCGAGGTTCTTCGGTATTTTGCCCGTTATGGGCCAAAAGAACAAGGAGGAAACTCAAACCTAGAGCACGTTCAGGTACTTGTGCACCTGAAAGCTGAGCCCCACGTTCTCCCTCCCCATAATGAGGGCGGCCTCGCGGTAGAGCTCCATCAGCCTGCCCTGGGAAATCTCTATGGGCTCCCTTGGCTGGAGCACGAGCGGCGCTATTCCCTTCAAAAGGCCCGCGTACCAGCGGACGTTCTCGACCTTCGTCTCGCTTGTAACGACGAGCTTTGCATATGTCTTTGCTCCGGCCTCCTTCAGGATTTTGATGCTCTCAACCTCTCTGAGTACAAGCTCCCTCCAGTCCTCCGTTGCCCTCGCGCTCTCGTCCTTTATGTCAACGCTCGCGTAATCGGTGAGCGGTGCCACCTCCTTAATCAGCTCCGGCAGGCCACCGTGGGTCTCAAGGAAGTTGCGGAAGCCGCGCTCTCTCATCCTCTCCATGAGCGCCTTGAGGGGCTTCAGCTGGAGCGTGGGTTCCCCGCCGGTGTAGCTTATGGAGTGTATATCGCCGGTATCGAGGCGGAGGATGGCATCAACGACGTCATCAACGCTCGCGGGATTCGGTTTGTACTCGAACTTTCCAGTGAAGGGTTCAATCTCGTAGCGCCACTTTGACACCTTGGTTGGGTCTATAAAGCCTGCAGAATCACAGTTCTTTACGAGATATCCGCTAACAATGTAGTTTCCGCTTTCGGTTTTTATGTTGTAGACCCAGTCCTCTCCAATCTCGACTATATCGACAACCTTATCTCTCCCTCTAACCCACCTATCGAGGGCAGCCCTACGTTTTCTCTCCATTTGCCATTTTAATTCAAGGAGAAGCGCCATAACCCTCTTCCCTTTTATTCTGATTCCCCTTCCTTCATCAACGTACTCATATCCGAGTTTCTCAAGGTACTCGGCAATCCGAGCTTTTTTCTCCGGGTTTTCTTGGGCTATTCTGACAACACCTCCAACCGTTCCTTCTGCGTCTATCATCCCGGCTATATAGCCCCTCATATAGAATCGGTCTATTTTAGGGGGATGTAGAATCTCCCTCTCAAATCTGAAAACCTCATCAGTTCTTGTCAGATAGAGGGCGGGCATTATTTCCTTTTTTCCAGTTATTGAGGTGTGCTTGTGGTCGAGCCAGTAAAATGAGTACCCCAGTTCATTTGCCCATTGTTTAAACCTCTCAAGAACCTCCCTGTCTTTCATTGCTATACGTATCCGTCTTGAGCCGTTTTTTAGGCTCCATATTGTTCCATCGCCGTCAACTATTCCAGCCAACCATCCGCGAATGAACGATTTATTCGGGTTAAAGACAAACGTTGTCCCGATTGTCCTGACGTTTTTTCCGAGGAGATCTTTGATGGCTCTTTTACGCTCTCCATAGTAGTAGAACTTGTGGTTGGGGGTAACCTTAAGGGAGTTTCCGCTTTCAAACCTCACTCTAACGACTTCGGATGGCCTCTTAAAGCTCTCCAGGACCCTGACTGGATACAGTTTGTTGGTTTTTTCGTTGTATCCCATTACGAGTTCTCCGGGCTTTATGGTTTCAATGTTCCTCCAGCTTAAATCGGCCATTAAAACCTTGCTCTCTCTTCCAAAGCACCACTCACAGTGAAGGTCGCAGCCGGCGAATCTAACGAATATCTGCCTCCTCCCGAAGGCGGAACCTTCAACGCTTCCCCCTTCCCCCTGCCAGCTGTTGAACACCTCAGCCATCAGCAGCTTCATTCACGCTCACCTTCTCTCCATTGAGCAGGAGCCGCCACGTTATGTATGCGTCAATCTTTATCACCATGCTCGGATTTTTTGACTCCGGAACCACAAGGAGGGCCTCCACAAGACCCTCTTCCATCTCCAGTTCCCGGAGCAGGCGTCTGAACAGCTCCTCCCTATCCGTGATCATGTCGTCCATAAGCGAGGCCTCGTTCTGCTCGCTTACGTCGAGGATGGCCCCCTCCTCCCAGAGGGCGTTGAGCAAGGGGGTCAAATCGTCCATCACCCTGTATATCCTGTAGAGTCTTCCCATGTGCCGCTCACTCTCAAGACGGGCGTTTATCCTCATTCTCATCACCCATGGAAGTGGTTGGGAATCCTTAAAGACTTTTTGAGTGCAAAACCTTAAAAGGGCTCCCAGTTAGGTTCCCCTAAGTGAGGTGAGAGACATGATTTTCGAGACACAGGAGGAGAGGCCGGAGATAATGGAGAACCTCCACCGCGTCGGCATCACCAACCTGAGGACCGTTGCAAGGATAAACTGGAAGGGAAAGGTTTACACGTTCATCCCGACCTTCGAGATAACGATAGACGTGCCCGCGGAGAAGAAGGGCATACACATGAGCAGGCTTGTTGAGAGCATAACCGAGACCATGGGCGAGGCCGTTGAGGAGGAGGTCCTTGAGCCCCACACCTCGCTCGAGGAGCTCGGAAAGTGCATAATCAAGCGCCTTGAGGGCAAGCACCCCCACAGGCGCGCCGAGGTCTGGATAAAGACCCAGCTCGTCATGGAGAGAACCACGCCCGCAAGCGGCAGGAGGAGCCTTGAAACGTATGACGTCGAGGTCGGCGTTGTTAAAAACTACGATGGCTCCTTTGAGAAGGTTCTCCGCGTGAAGGCCATAGGCAACACGGCCTGTCCTCACGCGATGGCCAACAACGAGGGGAAGACCCACATACAGCGTGCAGTTGGTGAGCTCGAAGTCAGGGCCCCATTTGATGAGGAAATCGCCCTTGAGGACATGATAGACGTTGTCGAGGGTTCCTTCAGCCACCCAACGTACACGCTCCTCAAGACGGTTGACGAGAACGCGGTTGTGCAGGGGATGTACAGAAACCCCAAGTTTGTGGAGGACGTTGCGAGGGAGATTCTCGCGAGGGCAAAGGAGCGCTTCAAGGGTAGGATTCACGTTAGGGTTGTCAGCCACGAGAGCATTCACAAGCACGACGTGATAGCTGAAACCTGGAGCTGATTTTCCATTTTTGCCCTTCTCTTCTATGCCCACCGTTAAATTTAAAAAATTGCCGACTTAAGTTTAGTCGGGTGTCGAAATGTCTGTTATCATAGAGTTCGTTATCGTGCCCCTGGGGGAGCTCAGCCTGAGCCGATACGTAGCGGCGGTAGTAAAGCTTTTAGAGGAGAAAGGCGTAAAGTATATGCTGACACCCATGGCAACGATAATGGAGGTTCCAACTGTGGAGGAGGGCCTCAGGATCATAAACGAGGCCCACGAGCTGATGTTCAAGCTCGGTGCAAAGAGGGTCTCGACCACGATAAGGATTGACGATAGAAGGGACAGGGAAAGGCACATGGAGGATAAGGTCGAGTCCGTGATGAATAAGGTCAGGGAGGGTTGAAGATTCGGGCCCTTGTTCTTGCGATAGATAGGGATGATGACTTCGGTAGGAAGGCGGGCGTTAAGGGTCCGGTAGTTGGGAGAGACGCCTGCATAGACGCCGCCCTAAAACTCAGTCTCGCGGATCCTGAAGATAGCGATGCGAACGTCCTCTACGCGGCCATAAAACTTAGGGACCAGCTCAAGGAGAGCGGTGATTTTGAGGATGTGGAGGTTGCTCTCATCACGGGGCACGAGGAT
This sequence comes from Palaeococcus ferrophilus DSM 13482, assembly GCF_000966265.1. NCBI lineage: Archaea > Methanobacteriati > Methanobacteriota > Thermococci > Thermococcales > Thermococcaceae > Palaeococcus > Palaeococcus ferrophilus. Next base: position 343,474 of record NZ_LANF01000019.1, read on the forward strand.
GTTGGGGTTAAGAGCGATGTTGAGCTCCTGAAACAGCTGAACGCGGTTCTCCACGAGTTCGAGGCGGATGGGGTCATCCCCGTTACGGACGGGGCCGAGGACGAGCAGGTTTTTCCGATAATAACTTCGCGCATACCCATAATAAGCACCCACCGCGTGGTTGTCAAGCAGAGCGAGAGCATAGAGACGACATACTACATAATCTACCGTTACCTCAGGGAGATTCTGGGTGATCCGGAGGTTGCGAAGGTCGTCCTTGGAATCCCGGGTCTCATAGCGATAATGTACGGTGTGGCGAGGCTCATATCCATCCAGTACCCTCAGAGCGTTGGTATAATCTCCTCCGCCGTCGGGGGGACGATACTCCTCGTCATCGGTGCCTACTTCTTTAACAAGGGCTTCAACCTGTCTCCCATGCTAAAGGGAGCGTGGGCGGGTGTTAAGGATGCCTTCAGCAAGAGGCTCGTTAGCGTGGTCTCGACGGTGATAGGCATTTTCGTCATTCTGAGCGGCGCCCTGCAGGTCCACTTCAACCTCGCATACTACATCAGGAACTCCTCGACAATCTCTCTCCCCGGCGTTCCAACCAATCCACTGCTCCAGCTTGTTCTATACGTGTACTTCCTGAACCCGATGCTCGTTACGGGTCTTGGCGTCATAATCCTTGGACGCATGCTCCAGGCGTACATAAGGAAGGACTACCACATATGGCACCACGTAACGGAGCTCCTCCTCCTGCCGGCGATATGGGGGAGTGTTGACATAACCACCACGTACATCCTTAACCTAGCGTCCCCGGCGCTCATAGAATTCTACCGCAAGCTCCTTATAGTCATAGGAGATATAGTCTTCGCGTCCCTCGTGGGGATGTACATGAGGGAAAAGGTTAGGGGATGGGGTAAGATTGAGACTCGAAAGGGCACTCCGAGAGCTTGAGAAGCTCGAGGAAAAGAACGAAAAAAAGAGAAAAAAGCTCCACGATGAGTACTTTAAAAAGGCCGGCAGGATTCTCAAGGGCATAAGGAAAGAGATCAGCGGTCTCGAAAGGGAGAAACTCCCCAAGAAGGTTGACGAGAGACTTGCGAGGATAGTGGAGAACGAGAGGAGAGCTTACATCACGACGTTTGCCAACCTCCTCGGCAGGGTAGAGGGAATGGACGACATCGGGCGCTTCCTCCCGGAGTTCTCGAAGTTCCACGTGGGCCATGGACGCTACCTCCTCGAGTTCTTTGAGAAGAGGGTGTACAAAATAAACCGTCTCCTCCGCGACCTCTCTGCCCTCTACGCGGAATACCTGGAGGCGCTGGAGAAGCTTCCCCACACGGAGGTTCCGGATGTGGAATCAAAGCTCTCCCGCATGGGCGAACTGAGAAGGGACATAGGCAGGCTGGAGGGGGAGATTGGGAGGCTCCGCGTAGAGGAGGAATCCCTGAAGGAGGAGCTCTCCAGAGCGAGGGAGAGCGCCGGCATCGGGGCCCTCGAGGAGAGGGTGAGGACCCTACGCAGCGAACTCTCCTCGAAGGAGATGGGGGTGGTGTCCGCCCTCTCATCGCTCAAAAAACCCCTCAAGCGGGCAAGACTCGGAGGAGATGCCTTCAACGCCTTCATGGCGGACACGAGATTCGCCCTCAAGGAGCCGGAGGCTGTTAGAAAGCTCATCGAGGAGGGCCTCAACAGCGGTTACTTCTCCGGCAAATACGAGCTGAAGGCCCGTGAGGCACTCAAAGCGCTCGACCTGGTGCCGGAACTAAGGGAAAGAAGGGAGGCGTTGCTTGCGGCGGAGGGAGAGCTCAACGCCCGCAGGAAGGAGGTCGAGGAATTCGAGGTTAAACTCCGCCACCTTCGCGAGAGCATTGAGAGGAAGGAGAGGGAGCTCGAACGCCTCAGGGAGGAGATGGAACGCCTCGAGGAGCAGCTCAACGAGGCCATCTCCAGAATCGAGGACATCTTGGGCGAACGGATAGAGCGGTAGGTTTATTAATTAGGGTAACCTAATTCTTTTGGTGGTGAGGATGTTCAAGGTTGAGAGGCTTCGCTTCGGAACGGCCGGGATACCAATCTCAACTCCCAGGCGTTCTACCGTTGACGGCATAAAATGGGTGAGGGGACTCGGGCTGGACGCTATGGAGCTGGAATTCGTCCGCGGGGTCAACATGAAGCCGGAACTGGCAAAAAAGATAAAGTACGTCGCCAAAAAGCACGACGTCCTCCTCACGGCCCACGCGCCCTACTACATCAACCTCAACGCGGCGGAGAAGGCAAAGGTTGAAGCTAGCAAGAAGCGCATCATACAGAGCGCCGAGAGGCTCTACGAAGCCGGCGGCTGGAGCGTCGTCTTTCACGCGGGGTACTACCTCAAGCAGCCCCCCGAGAGCGTATATCAGAAGATACTGGAAGCACTCAAGGACATCCAGAAGGAGCTGATGGATAGGGGGGTGGAGGTGTGGATAAGGCCCGAACTCACGGGAAAGCCCACCCAGTTCGGCGACCTCGAGGAGATAGTGAAGCTCAGCGAGGAGATTGAGATGGTTCTCCCGACGATAGACTTCGCTCACGCACACGCGAGGAACAAGGGGAAGTGCAACTCAACTGAGGAGTGGCGCGGGATGCTCTCGCTCATGGAGGAGCGCCTCGGGAGGGAGGCCCTTGATAACATGCATATCCACATGAGCGGCATTGAGTACACCGCCAAGGGCGAGAGAAGGCATCTGCCCCTCAAGGAGAGCGACATGAGATGGGAAGAACTGCTGGAGGTTCTCAAGGAGTTCAGGGTTAAGGGAGTGGTGATAAGCGAAAGCCCCAACATCGAGGATGACGCAATTCTAATGAAAAAAACCTACGAGGAGCTCTGAAGCTCCCTCACATTTCTCAGCTCGGACTCGAGGAACGCCACGTCCTTGGGGTCGAGGGACTCTTTATCGTAGGGCACGAGGAGTAGGCCCCTGTGCAGCTCCACCATGTCGCGCAGGTTCGTGATGAACTTCAGGACAGCCTTTCTGTCGTTTTCGAGCATGAGGTATTCTATGCCGTCGAGGAGCACGACCTTGTCAAGGTCTGACTCCTTCAGGAACTGTTCTATGATGTGCTGAATGTAGGGGAGGCGCGTTGGGTGAACCGCCTCTTCGCTGTCTACCTTGGAGAGCCAGAGCACGGGCACTTTCTCGAGTCCCAGCCTCTCCCTGAACGCCTTCGGTGGAAGGCGCGTTATTGCCATCCCAGGTATCCTGTGGACGTACTCCTTGAAGAGGCTGTAGCAGACGTCTTTGTCCCCACCGTAGGCCGAATGTTCGATTTCACCTGAAACTTCCGTGGCTATCTTTATCACCTTGAACGTGCCCCTCGCGAAGGGAACGTAGAGCAGGAACACCGCCGCGAAAAACAGGAGCGCACCGACCACGAGGATTATTGAGCGCACCTCCATGAATGCGGCATGATCCTCCATGAGCACGTCCGTGCGGGAGATTACACCCAGTGTCTGGGCTATTGCAACGAGTACGAATGCGACGAAGAGCGACTGCACGCTTCGCTTGAACTCAGGGAAGCTCATGGCCTCGTAGAGCCGCTCCTTACTCCTGTAGAGCACCAGTATGCCCCCTACCATGAGGGCCAAAACCACGAGATCCCTAAGGAAGTACGGAAGGTCAAGCACCTTCATTGTTATCCCTAATTTATACTCTGGGGAGCTTCCATTATTTAAACGTTGCCGCAACGGGAGGGAAAGCTTTAAGTTGTTGGGGGTAGAGTGTCAATTATCCCGAGCGATATGGAGGTATTGCGATGAGAATTACCTGGCTTGGACACGCGTGCTTTTACATAGAGACAAAGGGCGTGAGACTCCTGATAGACCCCTACGAGGATCTGGACGACGACCTTGTGGGAGAGGTAGACTACGTGCTCGTAACCCATGAACACCACGACCACTACGGCAAGGCGCCCCTTATAGCAAGGCTCAGGGAGGCCACACTGATAGGCCCGAAGACGGTCTACCTCATGGCCATCAGCGACGGGGTAACCAAGGCAAAGGCGGTTGAAATCGGGGAAGAGGTGGAGCTTGAAAACGGCGTGAAGGTTTTGGCGGCCTACGCCGAGCACCCCTCTAGCCAGTACCCCGTAGGATACATGATCTTAGGCGATAAGGTTCTCTACCACATGGGCGACACCTACTCCTCCCCCCGCTTCAGGGACTACCAGAAGTACAGGGTGGACGTTCTCCTGATCCCCATAAGCGGCCGCTCCACGGCGAGCGAGAGGGAAGCGGCGGATATTATTGAGCTCATCCGCCCGCGCATGGCCATTCCAATGCACTACGGTGTTTACGGGGATGCCAGCGTGGAGGAGTTCAGGAAGAAGCTGTTCGAGAGGAGAATCTTCGTCCGCGTTGTGGAACCCGAGTTCGGAAAGCCCATAGAGGTCTGAGTATGCTGACCACGGGGAGCAGGAACCTCGACGAGCTCCTTGGTGGCGGAATAGAGGAGGGAGTGCTCACCCAGGTTTACGGCCCCTTCGCGAGCGGCAAAACAACGCTGGCCCTCCAGGTGGGGCTCTTAAGCGGGGGCAAGGTGGCCTACGTTGACACGGAGGGCGGCTTCTCACCGGAGAGGCTCGCCGGAATGGCCGAAAACAGGGGCTTCGATGTTGAAGAGGCCCTGTCACGTTTTCTCCTTTTTGAGCCCATGAGCTTTTCCGAGCAGAGAAGGGGCGTGGGTCGTCTGAAGCGCGTGGTGGATGAGCATTTCTCCCTCGTTGTGGTGGACTCCATAAGCGCCCACTACAGGGTGGAGGAGCACAGGGGGGATATGCTCCAGGACATCGCGCGGCAGCTCCAGGTGCTCTGGTGGCTCGCGAGGAGGCTTAACATAGCCGTTATGGTCATCAACCAGGTCCACTTTGACCCCAAGGGCAACGCGCCGCGCCCCATAGCGGAGACCACGCTTGGATACAGGTGCAAGGACATCCTCAGGCTCGAAAAGCACCCCAAACCCTCCGTGAGAATAGCCGTCCTCGAGAGGCACCGCTTCATGGCCGAAGGCCGGATGGCGTACTTCCGCCTGAGCGATGCCGGGATAGAGGACATTTAAATGCACCCCGGGCCACAAAATTTCACGAATGCACACTATTTTACGACGGTAAAATTATAAGCCCCGAGTTCTAGTTTTAAACGGTGATTCTCATGGCGCTGAGCGATAGGCTTGAGCTGGTTAACCCCTCAGAGATAAGGAAGCTCTTCGACCTCGCGGCTGGAATGAAGGGTTTAATCTCACTCGGAATCGGAGAACCCGACTTTGACACGCCCGAGCACATAAAGGAGTACGCGAAGGAGGCCCTCGATAAAGGGATGACGCATTACGGCCCGAACGCCGGTTTACCCATGCTCCGCAGGGCCCTCGCGAAGAAGTTTAGAGAGCAGAACGGTATTGAAGCTGACCCGGAGAGCGAGATAATGGTTCTCGTCGGTGCGAATCAGGCGTTCATCCTCGGAATGGCAGCCTTTCTCAAGGAGGGTGAGGAAGTTCTCATCCCCTCGCCGATGTTCGTGAGCTACGCCCCCGCCGTTATCCTCGCCGGAGGAAGGCCCGTGGAAGTTCCCACCTACGAGGAGAACGAGTTTAGGCTTTCAGTTGACGATCTCGAGAAGCACGTTACCGAGAAAACCAGGGCGCTCATAATAAACACCCCGAACAACCCAACAGGCTCTGTTCTGACGAAGAAGGACGTTGAGGAAATAGCGGACTTCGCGGTGGAGCACGACCTCATAGTGTTCTCCGACGAAGTTTACGAGCACTTCGTCTACGACGGTGTCAAGAACCACAGCATAGCCTCCATTGACGGCATGTTCGAACGCACAATCACCGTCAACGGCTTCTCAAAGACCTTTGCCATGACCGGCTGGCGTCTCGGCTTCGTGGCGGCTCCATCGTGGATAATCGAGAGGATGACGCGCTTCCAGATGTACAACTCCACCTGCCCCGTCACCTTCGTTCAGTACGCGGCCGCTAAGGCCCTTGAAGACCCGAGGAGCTGGAAGGCAGTGGAGGAGATGAGGAAGGAGTACGACAGGAGGAGGAACCTCGTCTGGAAACGCCTGAACGAGATGGGACTCCCAACGGTCAAGCCCACCGGTGCGTTCTACATCTTCCCGCGCGTTAAGGGTACCGGCTTGAGCAGCAAAGAGTTCAGCGAGCTCATGCTCAAGGAAGCTAAGGTTGCAGTAGTCCCGGGAAGCGCCTTCGGAAAGGCTGGGGAGGGCTACATCAGGATAAGCTACGCGACCGCCTACGAGAAGCTCGAGGAAGCAATGGACAGGATGGAGAAGGTCTTAAAGGCGAAGGGTCTCGTCTGAGCCCTTCTCCCATTTTCCCGCTGCGAAAAGGTTATAAGCCCTCCAGGGGCTAGAGGTTGTGGACGGGCCCGTGGTCTAGACGGTTATGACGCCACCCTTACAAGGTGGAGGTCCGGGGTTCGAATCCCCGCGGGCCCACCAGTACAAACTTTTGCCGAGCAAAAGTTTGATCAAAGTTTGTTTAGAGATTAAAGCAAAAAGAAAAGCTCAGTTTATCTTCTCGAGCATCTTGAAGGTGCTGGTTTCCACGAGTATGCGCCATATCCTCTCGTCGTAGCTGGGGTGTGTGGCCATGAAATCTCTCTTCGGCTTCCTCTCGAGGGTCGGCTCGATTCCCGGGAGCAGGGAGGCCTTAACACCCATCCTTATGTCCTCGTAGTACTTGAGCTCTTCCAGAGCATCCTTGAGGTCGAAGGGCCTTTCCAGCAGGTGGAGGGCCGTTTCATCCGCCATGAACTCCCTGTCCTTTAGGGTGTGCACCCTGAGAGCCTCGTAGAGTGCGTAGAGTATGAAGGATAGCATGGCGAGGTGCGTGTGTCCGGAGAGCAGCGTTACTAGGGCCATCACCACCATCCAGTAGCGGGCGTAGGCGAGGAACGGGAACAGGCGCGTGTCGCCATTCTTTATGTGTCCTATCTCGTGGGCGGCAACGCCGAGGATTTCGTTTTCACTCAGCACCTCGAAGAGGCCTAGGGAGAGCACCAGGGCGTTTTTGAAGGAGAAGGCGTTCGGGATGTAGTCCTCGAGGATGTAAACGCGGGGCATCGCTATTCCCGCTCTGGCGGCCATCATGGCTATGCCGTCGTAGAGCCAAGGCATATCGTCATAGCGTAAACGGTGGTAGTTCCCGTTCTCCACGTTCCTCATCAGCGAACGGTAGAGGAGGACGAGGGCCAGTGCCATTACTACAGCTATGCCCACGCCAAGCCTGCCAAGGGCGAGGAACACGACCAGCGCTTGGGCCACGAGGGGGATGTAAAACATAGAGCATCACTTCTTGATCTTCGAGAGGTAGGCGAAGGTAGCCTCTTTGAAGTTGCTCATCAGTGCGTCAAGGATGCTCTCGACGACCCGCTGTTCGAACTCGTCCCTCGTGGTGGTCACCTTGTAGATGTACCTCATGCCCCCTCTCCCCTTGCTGACCTCGCGCTTGAGGAGGCCTTTGTCGCAGAGGCGGTTCATGAGTATGCTAACGGTGGAGCGCCTGAGGTCTGGATGTTTTTCCCTGAGGCTCTCGTAGACCTCGCCGGCGGTAGAAACGCGGGCCTTCCACATGTACTCCATGATCTCCGCTTCCAGGGGCGGCAGAACAGCTTTTAATCCCTCCTCGGTGAGTTTGAACTCGTGGGGCTCCATAGCTATCCCTCTTTCCGGTGATGTTATTAACTACGCGGATAACCTTTATAAAAATTCGCCCCTATCTCCTTTGGTGGTGTGATGGAGATATTCCTCGACGAGGCGAAGGCGGAGAGAATAAGGCGGATTCGCCCGACGAAGGACGAATACTTCATGCTCATAGCGAAGCTGGTTTCCCTCAGGGCCACATGTCCAAGGCTGAGGGTTGGGGCGGTTGCCGTTAAAGACGGCTACATTCTCGCCACCGGGTACAACGGCGCGCCTAGGGGGATGGACCACTGCATCGACGTTGGTTGCCTCATAGTTGACGGCCACTGCCACCGGGCCGTTCACGCGGAGCAGAACGTCATAGCGATGGCCGCGAGGAAGGGCATAAGCCTCGAGGGGGCGACCCTCTACGTCACGCACTTCCCCTGCGATACCTGCTTCAAGATAGTCCTCAACGCGGGAATACGGGAGATAGTCTACGAGGAGATGTACCCTAACGAGGCCACGGAGGTTCTCCTCAAGGAGGCGCGGGAGAAGGGCATAGTGAGGATAAGGCAGTTCAAGCTCGATAAGGAGCGTGCGAGGCTCTTCCTGCGGGAGCTCTTTGGGGAAGACTTCTGACGGCGGCGGCTATGAGGAACTCTAGGGTATCTGAATTGTGATGAGGGTCAAGACCTGAGCCGCCGAATCGCGAAAGGAAAATAAGGAGAGCTGTCAGAGGCTCTCAAGGTACTTCGCGTAGGCTTCCGCATCCATAAGCTCCTTGAGCTCCTCTTCGAGGTTGGCCGGCTTGAGCTTGGCTATCCAGGCCTCGTAGGGCTCCTCGTTGATCTTCTCGGGAGCGTCGTCAAGCTCCTCGTTGACCTCAAGGATTTCTCCGCTGACCGGGGCGTAGACCTCCGAGACGGCCTTGACGCTCTCGACCTCACAGAGGACGTCGCCCTTTGAGACCTCGGTTCCCACCTCAGGGAGCTCGACGTAGGCCAGATCGCCAAGCTCCTTCTGGGCGTAGTCGCTTATCCCTACGAGAACCGTTCCGTCCTCAAGAACCTGGGCCCACTCGTGGTCCTTGGTGTAGTAAAGGCCTTCTTTGACCTTGTATTCACCGACTTCAATCATAGCAATCACCGCTTGTTTTATCTACAAAAAACATTTAAACCTTTCTCTTCAGGGGCTACCCTTAAAAATTCCGGCGCGTATGCCCTCTGGAGGTGATGAGATGCTGGTAAGGGCCTTTATTCCAGCTCACATAACGGCTTTTTTTGTGCCTGTGTTCAACGAGGAGCCCCTTCTGGCGGGTTCCCTTGGGGCGGGGGTAAACATAGATAAGGGCGTTAACGTTTTTCTCTCCATAGGGGACGGGCTGGAGAGACACATCCACGTAGCCTTCAACGGCGAGCCGGTCTCACGGGAGAGGGCCAGCATAAGCTACTCCGTGGCCGAGGAGCTCATTCCTAATGACTTCACGGGCGAGGTTGAGGTGTGGCAGTACTTCGACTTCCCCAACGGCTACGGCTTCGCGAACAGCGGTGGGGGTGCCCTCGGAACGGCCCTTGCTATAGCCTACGCGTTCAAAAATAGAACGCTCCTCCAGGCTGCCCAGGTGGCGCACAAACACGAGGTGCTCAACAGGGGGGGGCTTGGGGGATATAGTGGCCCAGCTCCACGGCGGGGTCGAGATACGCGTTAAGGCCGGCGGCCCGGGAGTGGGGGTGGTTGACGAGATTTTCGTGGAGGGTTACAGGGTTCTCGCCGTTCCGATGGGACGCCTCTCCACAAGGGAGGTGCTGGACGGGGAGGTTATAGCGCTGATTGAGCGCGAGGGCAGGAAGGCGCTCGATGGGCTCCTTACCGAGCCGACGGTTGAGAACATGATGAGGCTGGCGCGCTCCTTTGCTGAAAACACGGGTTTGCTGGAGGGGGAGCTCCTCGAGATGGCGAGGGAGCTCGACAGGGTTCTTGGAATTCCGTGCTCGATGGTGATGCTCGGAAGAAGCCTCTTCGCATTCCTGCGTGAGGAGGAGGTCGGAAAGGTCAGGGAGATGCTCTCGGAGCTCTCCATCGAGAACTACACCATCGCGGAGGTCTGGGGTAAGAGACCCGAGGTGGGCCGGTGGGTAGGTTAAGTTTTTATCCCTCTTCCCCCATTTTATACCGGTGGTGAACGTGAGGTATTCTGAGCTTGCCGACCTCTACGAGAGGCTTGAGAAGACAACGCTGAAAACCGTCAAGACGCGCCTCGTGGCGGAGTTTCTTCGAAAGGTTCCGGATGAGCTGATAGAAATCGTGCCCTACCTCATTCTCGGCAAGGTTTTCCCGGACTGGGATGAGAGGGAGCTGGGAGTTGGGGAGAAGCTCCTCATAAAGGCCGTCGCCATGGCCACGGGGGTTAGCGAGAGTGAGATTTTAAACTCCGTGAGGGACACGGGCGACCTCGGGAGGAGCATAGAGGAGGCCCTGAAGAAAAAGAGGCAGAAGAGCTTTTTCTCCCAGCCGCTCACCATAAAACGCGTTTATGAAAACTTCGTCAAGGTGTCGGAAGCCAGCGGGGAGAGGAGCCAGGACAGGAAGCTCAAGCTCCTCGCCAACGTCTTCATGGATGCCGGGCCAAAGGAGGGGCGCTATCTGGCGCGCACGGTACTCGGGACTATGAGGACGGGGGTTGCGGAGGGCCTTTTGAGGGACGCGATTGCGGAGGCCTTTAAAGTCAAGGCGGAGCTCGTTGAGAGGGCCTACATGCTCACGAGCGACTTTGGCTACGTGGCAAGGATAGCAAAGCTCGAGGGGGATGAGGGTCTTTCCTCCGTCAGGATGCAGATAGGAAAGCCCATACGACCGATGCTGGCCCAGCAGGCCTCGGGTGTTGAGGAGGCCCTGAGGGAGATGGGGGGAACGGCGGAGTTCGAGATAAAGTACGACGGGGCGAGGGTGCAGGTGCACCGCGATGGAGACACCGTTATCGTCTACTCCCGCAGGCTGGAGAACGTGACGCGCTCCATCCCAGAGGTGGTGGAGAGGATAAAGGCCCACGTCAGGGCGGAGCGGGCGATAGTGGAAGGAGAGCTCGTGGCTGTCGGCGAGGACGGAAGGCCGAGGCCGTTCCAGTTCGTTTTGAGGCGCTTCAGGCGGAAGTACGATATCAAGGAGATGATAAAAAAGATTCCCCTCGAACTCAACCTCTTCGATGCCCTCTACGTTGACGGCGGGGAGCTCATAGAGGTGCCCCTTGAGGAGAGGAGGAAGAGGCTGGAGGAGATAGTTGAGGAGGGGGAGGGCATAAGGCTTGCCGTCAAACTCGTCACGGACAGTGCGGAGGAAGCAGAGCGCTTCTACAGGGAGGCACTCAAGCTCGGTCACGAGGGGCTGATGGCGAAGAGGCTGGATTCAATCTACGAGCCCGGCAACCGCGGTAAGAAGTGGCTCAAGATAAAGCCGACCATGGAGAACCTTGATCTCGTCATCATCGGCGCCGAGTGGGGAGAAGGGAGAAGGGCGCACTTCCTCGGCTCCTACCTTGTGGCCGCCTACGACCCCGAAAGGGGCGACTTCGTGCCGGTGGGGAAGGTCGGGAGCGGCTTCACGGACGAGGATTTGGCGAAGTTCACGGAGATGCTCAAACCCCTAATCGTCGAGGAGCACGGCAAGGAAGTGGTTATAGAGCCCAAGATAGTCATCGAGGTAACATACCAGGAGATACAGAAGAGCCCCAAGTACGAGAGCGGCTTCGCCCTGAGGTTCCCGCGCTACGTTTCCCTCAGGGAGGACAAGGGGCCTGAAGATGCTGACACGATTGACAAGGTGGCCAGGCTCTACGAACTCCAGGAGAGCATGAAGGGGAAGTGAGCGAAAGGGGTATAAAGCGGGAGCGCGTAAATAACGTGAGGCCCATGAAATTAGTGCCCAGTGTGGCTTACCTTCAAATCCACCGGCAGGCGTTTGTCGGGTACTCCATGGCCCTCGGGGGCTGGATAGGGGAGAGACTCCTGAACCAGAGGAGCCTCCCCAGGCCGATATTCTTTTCCCGCGCTCTGAAAAAGCTCAACTTCAAGCTCATGGGCGAGGAGAGGGATGATAACGAGGTAACCCAGTTTTTCACAGGCCGGAACGTTGGGGTGACCGTCTCACACGATCCCTTCCACGACTCCCTTTTCCTCCAGATTTATCCCCTCAAGAGGCGCATCTCCTCGGCGATGACCATCAGAGCTCAGTACATAGAGTTCTACGACCAGTTTGTGGTCTCCATAGAGCCGGCCCAGAAGCTCCCGAGGGGGATAAGGAGCCTCGGAATAAACCCTCTAATCCTCGAGGATGACTACCCGCTGAGCGTGCCCTACTGGGGCATGGTGCACGAGGACTGGGAGAACGACCTCAAGATTCTCGTTATGGTCGATGAGGTGTTCCACGAGCTGCGCGAGAAGGAGTACCGTTGCCCGGTCTGCTTTTCTCCCCTCCGTATAGAAGGAAACGCCCTGAAATGCGACACCTGCGGCTTCACGTTTACGGATGAGCTTGGCTTTCAGGATGTTCTTGAGAGTGTGGAGGAAGAGCTCGCTTTCTGAAGCGGGTGCAAAAGTTCGGAGTTGGAGCGAAAGAGTTATAACACATAACGTTAAAATGCCTATTAGAACGCTAAAATAGGTGAGCGCCATGAAGAGGAAGGTTAAAGTTATTACGGACCCTGCGGTCATTAAGCTGATGCTGGAGGACACAAGGAGACAGATTCTCAGGCTTCTCCGCGATAGGGAGATGACCATCTCCCAGCTTTCCGAGATACTGAAGAAGACCCCCCAGACGATATACCACCACGTCGAGAAGCTCAAGGAAGCTGGACTGGTCGAGGTCAAGAGGACGGAGATGAAGGGCAACCTCGTGGAGAAGTACTACGGAAGGACTGCGGATGCCTTCTACATAAACCTCTACCTCGGAGATGAAGAACTCCGCTATCTGGCCCGCTCGAGGCTCAAGACCAAGCTCGAGATATTCAAGGCCCTCGGGTATGAGTTCGATGACGAGGAGCTCCTCGACGTGATGGACAGGCTCCTTGAAAAGGAGCACGAGGTGAAAACGAAGGTCTCAAAGATGATAGAGGAGAACGAGGACAAACTAAGGGACTTCTCAAATGAGGACATAATCCACGCGATAGAGTGGCTCGCCAGCGCCGAACTCTCCCGTGACGAGGAGTTCAAGGAGCTTTCCACTAAGCTCGGTGAAATCCTTAAAAAGTGAGCACTTAACGTTAGACGGTGGAAGGAATGGCAAAGGGTATAAGGCTTCTCGTCCTGGACGTGCTCAAACCGCACCAGCCCATAGTGACGGAGCTTGCAATAGGTCTCAGCGAACTCAGGGGCGTCGAGGGAGTCAACATAACGCTCGTTGAGATAGACAAGGAGACGGAGAACGTCAAGATAACCATAGTCGGCGACGACCTCGACTACGAGGAGATAGTGAGAACCATAGAGGAGTTCGGCGGTGTGGTTCACAGCATAGACATGGTTGCCGCGGGTAAGAGAATAATCGAGGAGAGCGAGACGCCACAGGACAGGCTGGAGGAGTACTGAGTGAGGGAAGTCCTGATTATTACGGAGCCCGAGAAGGTTAAGCTGCTCTCCGACCAAACGCGCTTCCGGATAGTCAGCCTCCTCAGGGAAAGGCCCATGAGCGTGGGCGAACTTGCGGAGCTCCTCGGAAAGGACCGCTCCACAGTGCACCGCCACATAAAAGCCCTTGAGGACGCGGGCTTCGTGGAGGAGATTGGAAGGGAAGGCATCGAGCGCCTCTACACGAGAACGGCGAGGCTCTTCCTCCTCAAACCCTTCGGGGAGGAAGAGGACATAGTAGCGTTCAGGATGCACTACCTCCAGGTGGAGGCCGAGCGCCTCTACAACCTCCTCAAAAAGGCAGGCTTTGATATCAGGGACAGGGAGGAATTCATAGAGCTGACGAGGGAAGTCCTGAAGAACATAGAAGACCTGGCGAGGGAGCCATTGAAGAGACTCGAAGGCGTTGATCTCACGGAAATTGAGCTCTTCCACGTCCTCAATATACTCGTGTTCCTCGAGTCCTGCGAGCTCTGCGAGAAGGCTAGGCGGGCAAGGGAACTCCTCGGTATCGGGGAACTTAGGTAACATTTTTCACTTACTATTTTACCTCTTAGTCAGTCACAGGAGTTCCCTTCTCCGTGCTTTTGCATTTTTCGGTCCATGTGTCACACTATGTTGGCTAATGTCCATGACTTTGCATCCGTGCCCAAAAATGGAAAAGTTTAAATATTCACCCATGGTGATATATTTTTTGACAGTGATGTTTGGGGTGTGTAAAATGGGGACAAAACTTAGAATCGCAGCCGTTTTCGTGGCCCTCGTGCTCTTCATGGGGGCCTTTGCGGTTCCAGCGAGGGCGGACACCCTCGAGGACGGCGGGGTAATAATGCAGGCATTCTACTGGGACGTTCCCGAAGGAGGAATATGGTGGGACACGATAAGGAGCAAGATACCCGACTGGGCGGGCGCGGGCATATCCGCCATATGGATTCCGCCCGCGAGCAAGGGGATGAGCGGTGGATACTCAATGGGCTACGACCCCTACGACTTCTTTGATCTCGGCGAGTACAACCAGATGGGAACTGTTGAGACTCGTTTTGGCTCAAAGCAAGAGCTTGTGAACATGATAAACACGGCCCACGCCTACGGCATAAAGGTCATAGCGGACATCGTCATAAACCACCGTGCCGGCGGAGACCTCGAGTGGAACCCCTTCGTTGGGGACTACACCTGGACGGATTTCTCAAAGGTCGCATCGGGTAAATACACCGCCAACTACCTCGACTTCCACCCCAACGAGGTCAAGTGCTGTGATGAAGGCACCTTTGGAGGCTTCCCTGACATTGCCCACGAAAAGAGCTGGGACCAGTACTGGCTCTGGGCGAGCAGTGAAAGCTACGCCGCCTATCTCAGGAGCATCGGCGTTGATGCCTGGCGCTTCGACTACGTGAAGGGCTACGGAGCGTGGGTAGTCAATGACTGGCTGAACTGGTGGGGCGGCTGGGCCGTCGGAGAGTACTGGGACACGAACGTTGACCTGCTCCTCAGCTGGGCCTATGACAGCGGTGCAAAGGTCTTCGACTTCCCGCTCTACTACAAGATGGACGAGGCCTTCGACAACAATAACATCCCAGCCCTAGTTGATGCCCTCCAGAACGGAGGAACCGTCGTCTCCCGTGATCCCTTCAAAGCCGTTACATTCGTTGCCAACCACGACACGGACATAATCTGGAACAAGTACCCTGCCTACGCGTTCATCCTCACATACGAGGGTCAGCCGACTATCTTCTACAGGGATTACGAGGAGTGGCTCAACAAGGACAGGCTCAAGAACCTTATCTGGATACACGACCACCTCGCTGGGGGAAGCACGAGCATAGTCTACTACGACAGCGACGAGCTCATCTTCGTTAGAAACGGCTACGGAAGCAAGCCTGGACTTATAACTTACATCAACCTTGGCTCGAGCAGGGTCGGAAGGTGGGTGTACGTTCCCAAGTTCGCGGGTTCTACAATTCACGAGTACACGGGCAACCTCGGGGGCTGGGTTGACAGGTCGGTTGACTCAAGCGGCTGGGTTTATATCGAGGCACCGGCATACGACCCGGCCAACGGGGAGTACGGCTATACAGTTTGGAGCTACGCCGGCGTGGGGTGATCACCTTTCTCTTTTCTTTTGTGTTGTCACGGAATTGTCGTGAACCATTCTGGATGTATATCATCAGCAGTTGGAATTGAAACCGAAATCTTTTAAAGCTTAAAATTTCTTTTTTTGGTGGTATATTGCAAGCGCATCAGGTGATTCCATGAGGAGAGTGTTTATCTTCGCCTTGCTCCTCTTTGGTGTCTTGATTTCCCCTCTGCAGGTTCAATCTCCCATTCAATCACTAATGCGGATGATCCGGGGACATCGTTGGGGGAGAGATAAACTGCATCCCACAAACCGTTGATATTCACGATGCTGTAGTGTGTGATGTCAGATTGCACCTAACAAAGAATGAAAGCGTGAACCTAAAGCTTGAGGGAATCTACCTCAATGGGAAACTTGTGTGGAGTCAAAATATTTCCTCCGAAGCTGTTCGAGTCATAAATCCTCAGGTATCTCTTGGGCCTACTAACGTAGAGGGGAGCGTTACCATAGTTATTACTCTGGACAATGAACTTGCGGATTCTTACTCCGGAAAGCCCGTCTTCGATTCATACCTGAACAAACTTGCAGGGAGGACGTTTACCATCACTGCCACAATTGATGGTATGAAAAATCCTATTGCCGGAACTTTCAGGGTGAAGAAGCTGGGCTACTGGGACTTATTAAAGGGAACCCTGTTATACATGTCTATGCTTGGTATAGGAATTGTGTTTGCCTTTGGCCCAACATGGGGTCATTCCCTGGGAGCTGGGATATTCTCCTTTGGCCTGGTTGTGTATCTCGCCAAAATGGCCTCGGAATTCCAGTGGATTCTCCGCTACGGGGGCTCTCCGGACTTTGTGCTTTTTGTACTGCTCCTTCCTTGGGTGGCCCTCACAGCACTCCTGATGATAAAAAATCGCTCAGGTGGCATAATTGGCCTTTTCCTGTGGATGGGCCTTTTGGTTGCCTCCAAGTATGGAGACAACGGGTGTGTTATGGCCTTTGTCTTTTCAATCACCCTCTGGACGCTTGTGGAGACCCATCTTTTTTCACTCGGCTTTTACAAGGTTTCCCGTGGAACGCTTTTTGAAATGGGCACGGTTATCCTTATGCTTCCGTATGCAGTCCCTCTAATGTACTGGGGCTTGGGGAAACTGCCAGGATGGGATTTCTGGGTACTGGCAATCTCATTTTTTGCCTTTGGAGCTTTAATGAAGGGTGAATACCTCTCAGTTACCGGCAAAAACCTATACCCAGTTGTTTATCCATCTTTCTTGATAGCTTTTGCATTCACTCAATCTCTCTGCTCTATAGCCTACCTGCTCCCTGCATTCAGGGTTCATCAGATTTCGAAGATGTTCCTTGAGAACTGGGGAGAGTTCGTCAAAGATGACCGAGAATTACAAAGTGAGAGCAGGCGAAGCCTCTGCTCGTTCATCTATCCCAAAAAGAGGCACAGACAGAAAAGGAAACAAAAATTATGAACTATCCCCATGATTTTTGGAATGGCTGTTGTCTTGTTCCAACTAGTCTGCTAACGCACGTCATAGGGGAGGGGGGAATAGGAGGCAAGCAGTTATTCCCGAAATAGCGCTTGTAATCCGAACTAAATACTTCCTTTTTGGTGAGTTATGGGATAAAATAACCCCAAGTCTATAGTATGAGATAATAAGAGCAATTAATAATGACCCCTGCTCGATGACCCCCCTAATGGTGTAGAGCCCGGGAAAGATTAGGTTGGCGAATCTCAGGATGAGGGCAACAACTCCATAAAGCGCAGCGGGCTTAAAATACTCCACAACATTCGCCGTCAGCGTAATAGTCGACCTTAGAATGCCCTTCAAAATACAAAGGGGATTATCAAAAATATCATTCCTCGGATAGTGTATCCAATGCTCGATGCTAAAAACAGCAAGGTAATTCCCGCGTGCCCAAGTGATGCCCCCCATGTTGAAATAGAAAATATTTGAGGCAGATAAAACATCCACGCATACATCGGAATCTTCAGCCATTTTGAGCTTCTAAACATTGGTTCCCCTCCATTAGGTTGTCAAGGTGATATAAGATGGGGAGAATGATGAAAAGCGATGTCCATCCTACGATGGGTCTCGTCAAGTAACTTAGCAGTGCAGGCGTAATTGAGAGTAGGGCTCCGGCAGTTAATACGCCTGTTATCCTAAGGAACACTCTGAGGGCCGTTTTGGTTTCGTCCGTCTTGACCACCCGGGTGGTGTAACGTTCATATGCTAGGGTACCAGCTAGGAGGAGAAGTGCCACTCCCACCGGGATTATTATAGCGTACACAAAAGCATCCACAATGCTCCCTATATTATTTCTCCCCCAAGTTATTCCCACCAACAATGTTAACGAGAGAAAAAAACAAACAGAAAAGAATCGGAGGATTTTCATATAATCACCCCACATAGACGAACCCGATATCCGCATTAACCCCGGTTTCTATTATTGTCACTATAAGTCCAATGAAGTTTGAGCTTAGTGCGAGGCGTTTGAGAGCACTTAGACTAAACGTTGTCCCTAGGGATTCAACCAGCTTTTTAATGCCGTAGAAGCTGAAAGCGAGTTTTCCGGCATCACCGAAAGATGACATTGATGTCCCAATGGTTCCAATAACCGTCCAGCCTTTCCGTGTGAATCTTGTTGGAAGCCTGACACCAACCTTCCATGTCAACCATCCCTCCTTCTTGAAGTGGAAGGAGTTTTTCATGAGCCATGGTCCAAGGTACTCGACCTTCTTGTACTCATTTGAAAGTATTCTCTTCCCATCCAGATCGGTAGCTTCCTTGAGGTTTACTTGAGCACTTTCTGGGAATATTACAGCGAACTGATACTGGCCGCTAAGTGGAATTCTGTAGTATTTAACCTCGACAGTATAATACCTTCCCCTTTGAACTTTCCAGACATCTATCTTTCTAAGCGGCCCATGAAGCGGGACAGAATAGTGCGTGGCTCCAACTATGGACATTGAGACATAGGAACCAAAGCCTACGCCGCTCTCAGGCTTTACATGTTTCCTCAGAAATGGCATTGCCATGGCGCTTCCTGCTGTCACTCCGACCATCATCAAAGCCAGGAAGATTGCCATTAATGGCTTCCACTTCACCAGCTTCACCTCCTGAAGTGTTCATGCTAATCAAAACATTTAGTCTTTAAAAATTTTTCTATTAATTAGTAAATAGTAAACTGTCGATTATGTAATATTAAAACTGCCAATAATTGTTCAATATGGTATGAAAAGAGAAGTAAATAGTTCATGATGTGCTGTGGCTGACCGTTGGCTCACCCACATGAACTCAAAATCCTGAAGACCTCATCCGTTAGATAATCGCCTTTCACCCTATCAACTGGGAATTCAACCGTCCCGTTTTGCGTTTCAATCCTCACCAAGACATCGTAGGGCCTCCCCCTCACTTCGACGGTCTCTTTCACGCAGGTGGTCTCCTTCGCGGCCCTGAACTCAAAGATGAGTACCGCCTTTCTCTCGAGGCTGTAACCTGTGTAGGTGGCGTTGAGGCAGCCTGTTAAAGTTATGCTTCTTGTTAAAGCCTCATCAAGGCTTTCGTAGCAGTTCCCTCTGCGGAAGACGAAGGGCCCTTCACCATTATTCGCCCGGCAGTAGAGCGTGGAGCCGTTCTCAAGTTCTATGATGGTATAATCAGGAGGAGCCTCAAAGGTCTCGTTGATGTCCCAGACTCTCTTTCCTTTAGAGGACTCTTTGAAACGGAAGACCGCAACGTGGGTCACGTCGTTCGGATAACCGGGAAGGAAATCCGTGCCTTTAAACTCGACCGGTTCGGGGAACTCCGCGTGCAGCTGGACTAAGTACCTCTCGGGGGATGAGAGGAAGAGGAGAAAGGCGATAGGTACGATGAAGATGAAAAAGAGGGAGGGTCCAAGGGGCCGCTTCATGAGACCACCTCAGAACTCCAGCACCCACTTCACGGCATAAGGAATCTTTTTGGCAACATCAAAGGCGGTGAAGTTCTCTTCCATCTCCTCCGTCACCATGTCGCCGGCGAGGCCGTTGAGGAAGGCCCCAACCGATGCTGCCCTCAACGGGGAGTTTCCGAGTGCAAGGAGTGCCCCAACCAATCCAGCTAAAACGTCCCCCGTTCCGCCCGTCGTCATGCCCCTGTTGCCGGTCTTGTTGTACTTCCAAACCTTTCCGTCGCTTATGATGTCGTAGGCCCCCTTGAGCAGGATTGTACCTCCAATGGTCTTGGCCTTCTCCACCACAAGCTTTGCCCTCTCTTCAAGGCTTCCTTCGGGGTTATCCCCAAACAGTACCCTGAACTCGCCGGCGTGGGGTGTCAACACGAACTTCCTGCCCTTAAGGACGTCTAAGTCCTCGGCAATGGCCTTTAAAGCGTCGGCGTCTATGACTAGGGGCTTCTCACACCAGCGGAGGAACTCAAGGACGAACTCTTTCGTTTTAGTCTTCTCTCCGATTCCCGGGCCAATAACGACTGCATTAACACCGTCAGCTATTGCCAGAACGTCCTCCACGTCTTCCTTCGTGAAGTTCCTACCCTCAAAGGGGCGCAGGATTAGGTTGGGATCGTTTATTCTTCTCGCCGAGTACTCGGGCATCGCGAGGTAGACAAGATCCACAAGGTAGCTCGCCGCCTTAGCCGCCAGATAAGGGGCCCCGAAGTAGTCCTCGCTCCCGCCGACCACGAGAAGCTTCCCGTTCTGGCCCTTGTGTTCGCCCTTCTTCCTCAGCGCGAACTTAGCATCGCCGGGCCCCACGAGGTGGTAGAGCTCCCTTGGGTAGCCTATCTTTGCTATGACGCGCTCAAAATCCTGGTATTCCTCTTTGTCCCACTGGAACGTAACCGCAAAGTCGCAATCGACGCGAACCCCACTCGGGTAGCCGCTCGGGAGGTCTACGCTCACGATCTTAGCCTTCCTGGCGTACTCGTTTATCTTCTCGATGGCACTCCTTATCGGCTCCCTCGGCTCACCCTTAGTCCCTGCCCCGAGGAGCGCATCCACTACCACGTTAAAGCCGGAGAGGTCGAGAGGGCGGATCTGAGAGGAGTCCTTAAGAACCTTGATCCTCACGAAGTCGAGTTTCCTAAGAGTCTCCCAGTTGTGGCGAGCTTCTTCGCTCCTTATCTTTGCCTCATCGCCGACGAGGAAGAGTGTAACCTCATTCTCAAAGCTGAGGTACCTTGCAGCAACAAAGCCATCGCCGCCGTTGTTGCCCGTTCCGGAGAAGACCGCTATTTTAAGGCCCCTCCCAAAGCGCTCCTCGATGGTTCTCGCGACTCCCGCTCCCGCGTTCTCCATTAGCTGGTGAGGGAGTATACCCAACCACTTCGCGTTTATATCCCAGATGTAGACGTCCTCAATTCTCATGATTACCCCCGCTGGATTCTATGGCGTGAAGGGTTAAATCCTTTTGCCGCAGTTCCACCGGCTCGAGGGTCAAAAGGGTTTCCAAAGTTTATTATTATGATGAAGGCGATGTGAGAGTATAAGCCTCACCCGTGGAGATGCCCATGACAAGCCGTCCCCCAAAATGGGTTGAAGAGCATCCTGTTCTGACCTTCTACGTCATGGCCTTCGCCATCTCGTGGGCGGGCTACCTTCTAGGGCTGGCCTACACATATGACCTCTTCCCGTTTCAGAGTGCGCTTTTCTTCGCGGTCGGCGGCGTGGGGCCGGCTTTTTGGGAGAAGGAGTGGATGTCCCGGAGGTCATCCCCTACACGGCCCTTGTGACGTTGGTCGCAGCGGTTATCGTCGTGGCCCCCTTCGGGTGGGAGAACCTCTCACGCTCCGGAAGAACTGCGAGCAGTGCTTAGAGCAAGCCCAAAGCCCGCCAGGGCTGCCAGGTACCAGGGGATGACAAACAGCGTCAGGCCCAACGAAACATGGGCGAAAGGCGCGTAGGGTAGATCAAACAGGAGTGCCGCGCCAAAGTAAGCCAACAGGGTTTTTAGGGGGAGGACTCCCCTCCTGAGCGTCACCACGAGGTAAACTTCCAGGGCACCCATGAGGAGGATGTAGCCCGGGATGGTAAACCTCGGCCGGGGTAGCTTCATTAGAAGGGGAACGTTGTAAAAGAGCACTATTCCAAGAGTGTCCATCGCCGAGATGAACCGAAAGGCGAGCCGGAACATCAGTAAGAGCGGGAGCCATGGTGAAGGCCTTTTTCCAGCTTTGTTCATGTTCATGGAATCCATGTTATCATTCCCACCGCCCGAGTGGGACTTTAAATCGAAGGGTTAGGAGCAGACCTCCAGAGCCCTTCTGTAGGTATCCTCCGAGTACAGCACGAGGTAGACCCTCTCGACGCTCCTCGCTTCCTTCTCAAACTCCTCGACGACCCTTTTGAAGATCTTCACGACCTCCTCAAGCGGACAGCCGTAGATGCCGGCGCTTACCGCCGGAAAGGCTATGCTCTTAACACCGAGCTCCTCCGCCTTCCTCAGCGCCCCAAGGATCGCCCTCTTAAGCTTCTCCTTCTTCCCCTCGTCCCAGAGGCCACCGCAGTAGGGTCCAACAGTGTGGATGACGTAGCGGATGCCGTACTTCTCGAGCCTCATGGCAGGTGTCACGACGACCTCCCCGTGCTCGATGTGGTCTTTTCCAAGCTGCTCGCGCATGGCCTCCTTGCTTATCCTCACGTACTCGCGGGCGTTTCCGGCTGCGGCTTTTGCTATCGCGTAGGCAACGCCTCCACCGTGCTCCAGATAGCGGTTGGCGGCGTTGACTATGGCCTCGGCCGGAAAGCGGGTTATGTCGCCCCTTACCACCTCCAGCATCGCCCATCCCCTCACTCTTCGTTCCCCACAAGCCGCAGGAGGAAGTTCTTCTCCTTTTCGGATAGGCCCTTGAGGTCACTTAGAATCACGACACTGGCCCCGTGGAGGATGGCATAGTCCCTGAGCGTTGAGAGGAACTTCGCCACGGTGTTGAAGCCGTTCTCGAGTATCAGGTACTCCACGCCCTCCACAACGATGAGGGGCCGCTTGCCCTCGTCACTGGCGCGCCTCATAAACTTAAGGGCGATGTCAAGTATTTTCGGCAGGTTCGTTGGTGAGACGGCATTCTCTTCGGTGGCCTTTGTTATCCAGAACCAGTTGGGACCGTTATCGCGCCGTCGGGAGAAAACGAGGGCATGCCTGAGGATATCGCGGGATATCGTGGGGAGGACCACCATTCCGGTGGGGAAGTCGGGGGGCGCGTTCTCAACCTCGAAGGATCCCTTGAACGTTGTGCCGATGAGGTGTCTCGTGGAGACGTAAGCTGCCAGAAGGGCCACGAGGCTCGAGAGTACGTGGAGTGTCCTTGGTTCCCCGAGTATGCCAACGATCCCCGCCATGACGCCAAAGATTCCCTCCAACAGGCCTATCTGGACAAGCTGGCCCTCGCGGCTCATTATCAGAAAGGCCGAGGCAATCACAATGGACGCCGCTATCAGCGAAAGGGCCCCCACTTCGTGGGCGGGGGTTAGGAAGAGCAGGGCCGCTATCGGAAGGAACGAGAAGAACTTCAGTTCGAGGTGGTAGGGGACGGGCTTGAGGAGCTCCTCCCCCATCTTTATGTTGCCCAGCCACAGGAAGAAGGCGAAGAAGGCGATGCTTATTTTGTACACCTCGTCAGCAGGGCGGAGGTGGTGTATCGCGAGGGTAAGCCAGCCGAAGGAGTAGTAGAGGAGAGATTTCCTCTCCGTGGTGTAGTAGCTGTAGAACATAATGACGTACGCCACGAGAAATGCAACACCGATTACCATGTCACCGTAACCTATCAACCCAACCCCTCCATGGCTTTCTCCACGAGGGAGAGTACCTTCTCCTCGTCAAGCGTTAGTACTTCGCGGTCGAGCATTATAATCTTTCCGTCCACTATGGTAGTTTCCACGTCGTTGCCGCTGGCCGAGTAGACCATGTGGCTTACCACGTTGTTTACGGGCCTGAGGTGGGGCTGGGAGAAGTTTAGTATGGCGATGTCCGCGAGGTAGCCCTCCTTTATGGCTCCCGCATTTAGGCGGAGTGCCCTGGCACCGTTGAGGGTCGCCATCCCGAAGACGGTCTTTGCATCGGCCACCGTCGGGTCGAGGTTGTGCACCTTGTGGAGAAGCGCTGCAAGCTTCATCTCCTCGAGCATGTCGAGGTTGTTGTTGCTCGCGGCACCGTCGGTGCCGAGGCCGATGTTAACTCCCGCGTTCAGGAGCTTTCCTATGGGCATGACGCCGCTGGCAAGTTTCATATTGCTCCCCGGGTTGTGGGCGACGGTAACACCGTGCCTGGCCAGAATCTGAACGTCCCTGCTGTCGAGCCAGACGCCGTGCGCTATGATGACGTCGCTCCCAAGGAAGCCGATGTCCTCAAGCAGGACAACGGGGCTTTTTCCGTAGCGCTCCTGGATTCTCCCGACCTCGCTCATGGTCTCGCTCACGTGAATCGTTATGAGCTTCCCGTGCTCGTCTGCGAGCTTTCTCACCTCTTTAAGCAGGGCTAGGGAACAGGTGTACGGCGCGTGCGGCCCGAAGACGAAGTGAACCCTCTCAGATTTAAGACCTTCTATGGCTTCCATCTCTCGGAGGGCCTCCCTCAGCTCCTTCTCCGTCCTGTCCGGATCGCCGAGGTCTATCATGCCGTAGGAAAGGTAGCCCCTAAGGCCGCTCTCGAGGACTGCCTCGGCCACCTTGTCCATGTGGAAGTACATGTCCAGGAAGGTCGTCGTCCCGCTCTTTATCATCTCAAGGGCGCCGAGGTAGGCACCGACCTTAATGGTTTCCTTCGTCAGCTTGGCCTCCTTCGGCCAGATGTGCTTTTCGAGCCACTCCATAAGCGGCAGATCATCCGCTAAGCCCCTCAAGAGGCCCATCGGGGAGTGCGTGTGGAGGTTCACGAAGCCGGGGGAAACTACCCTCCCTTTGGCGTCTATAACGGTGTCGACGGCCTCGTCTATGTTCCTGGCGACCTTGGTGATGGTGTTGCCCTCGATGAGAACGTCCGCCCTAACGACATCAAAGTTCTCGCCGTAGATGACGTGTCCGTTCTTGATGAGAATGCTCATGACTATCACCTCTTTTTAAAGAATTATGTTTCCGATGGAAGTTAAAAAGGTGACGGAAGAAGAGGATCAGACAAACATCGTCTTCAGCACATCGGCACAGCCGCAGTGCCTCTCCTCCGGAATCCTTGGGATGGCCTTCTTGAGGAGCTCCTGAACCTTGTAGTTGTTCTCGGCCATGACCTTGAGGACCTCCTGGGCATCCACCGGCTTGTCGGCCCAGACGTCGTAGTCAGTGACGGTCGCTATGTTGGCATAGCACATTCCGAGCTCCCTAGCGAGGTTTATCTCCGGGACGAGGGTCATTCCGATAATATGGGCGTACTGCCTGAACATGAAGCTCTCGGCGCGGGTTGAGAATCTCGGTCCCTCGATGCAGACGTAGGTGCCCTTCTCGTGCACCGGGAAGCCGAGCTCTTTAGCAGTCTCGTAGAATATCTTTCTCATCTCGGGGCAGAAGGGGTCAGCCATGGAAACGTGGGCAACGCGCGGCCCGTTGTAGAAGGTGTAGTCGCGCTTTTTAGTGAAGTCAATGAACTGGTCGGTTATGACGATGTCGCCCGGCTTGTACTCCTCACGGAGCGAGCCGACGGCGGTAACCCCTATAACCCTCTCGACGCCGAGCTCCTTGAGCGCCCAGATGTTGGCCCTGTAAGGAACCTCGTGCGGCGGAAACTCGTGGTGCTTGCCGTGTCTCGGGATGAAGGCCACCTCAACGCCCTCTATCTCTCCAATTTCCACCGGAGCCGACGGTCTGCCGTAGGGAGTGTGCACCTTAACGGTCTCCTTGGGCTCGAAGACGCCGTAAACGCCTGAACCGCCGATGATACCAATCTTCACCATAGACATCACCCTGATAAAATAGGGGCCGGGTTATTTAAGGATTGCCTCCTCGGTGAAATGTGCGGCCCAAAAGAGAATGAAAGGAGCATAGCCATGAAATTCGGCGGCGGAGCTTTATTTTTCAAGCTTCTCCCGCAGCTGTTCCATCTCTATCCCGAAGTTCCTCGTGAGTTCCGTAATCTCCCGCTCAAGCCTGTCCACTGCCAGGTAGAGCTTGAAGAGGAGGATGTAGGCAAAGCCTATGGCCACGAGGAAGAGCGAATCGAGTCCCCTTCCGAGGCCGAGGATGTTGCGTATCTCCATTGAAATCTTCACTGGAAAGGCTGCGATGATAAGCATCACGAGCAGGAGCGACTCCCAGAACAGGAAATCGCGCCAGTCGAACTCCTTCTTTCCGTACTTGCCGAGGACGTAGAGCATCAGGCCGATTATTATCACGAAGGCAATGTACTGGGCAACATACATATCCATCACCTCAGCTTATCCAGCATTAGATTGAGGGCGATTTTGATACCTTCGAGCACGTTGGTTCCTTTTTTCATTGCGTATTCGGTGTAGACCGCCTTTATTGGCACCTCGATGATTCTGCACTTGGCCTTTGAGACCTCGATTATTATCTCGCTCGAGACGGCGTAGCGGTCGCAGGTTATCCTCACCTTTGAGGCACACTCCCGGTTAAAACATCTCAGCCCGCTCTGGCTGTCGCTAACGTACCTGGCCGCGAACAGGGCGGTGATAGAGTCGAGGACGAAGTTGCCGAAGCGCTTGACGAAGGGCATCTCGCTGACATCACCCTTGAGGCGGGAGCCGACCGCGAAGTCCGCCCTCCCCTCAGCCACGGGGGCCATCACGCGGAGGGCATCGCTTACCAGGTGCTGACCGTCGGCATCGAAGGTTACTATGAGCTCCGCACCGCGTAGGAGGGCGTATTTTATGCCGGTCCCCAGGGCCCCACCTAGGCCGCGGTTGATTAGGTGTCTGACCACCCTCACGCCCTTTGAGCGCGCTATCTCCTCCGTTCTATCGCGGGAGCCATCGTTGACCACTATGACCTCTTCGGGCCTGAAGTACTCGAGGAGCGAATCGAGCACGCCCCCTATCGTCCTCTCCTCGTTGTACGCGGGAACCACTACGTAGGCGTTGAGGAGGCGTCTGAGGAGTTCCCTTGCCTGGATCAAATCATTTACCTCAAAGGTGGGCCTCTCCGCGATTTGAAAGCTCATTCTCCCGCTCTCGTGGCCCGTTATCATGACGCTGAGTGCCCCCACGCGGTTAGCCGGTATCACGTCGTAGCCATGATCTCCAACCACGACGGTCTTCGATGCCGGAACGCTGAATTCCTCCATGATCGCCCTGAGCTGCCCCTCGTTTGGCTTCACGTCCTCGATGGGAACATCGTCCCTCGCGGAGACCAGGTCAAAGAACCTCATGAGGCCGTGCATTTCGAGGGCCTTGAGGGCGGCTTCCCGGGGGCTTCGCGTCATCAGGGCAACTTTTACACCGTTCTCTTTCAGAAAGCTGAGAAGTTCCCTCGCTCCATCAAAGGGATAGCTCTCCTCCATGCGCTCCACTTCAAGGTCTATCAGTATTCTGTGTAGCTCATCAAAGCTTCTGCCGGTTTCCTTCGCTATTCTCTCGAGGTTCTCGTACATCGGGGTTAAGTCTCCCACCCTCTCCTCGCTTATGCCGAGGGATATCAGCCTCTGCCTGAGCTCCTCCTTTATCTCCTGAAAGGGTTTTGGCGCCCCTATGAGGGTTCCGTCGAGGTCAAAGACCACCAGTCTTATGTCCATGCTGCTCACCCTTTACGCGCGCTTTTCTATAGGGGAATGGGGTTTAAATGACCTTCGCCGGTTCCGAAGGGTTTATCTACCTTACACTCCTTCACCCCGTGGGGATGAAAAATGCTGTGGTTTTCACCGGTTGCGGGTTTTTTCCTCTCGCTAGCCCTTACACCGTACGTTGCATCGCTCATGCGGAAGGCGGGGATAGTTGGAAGGGACGTCCACAAGCTCGACAGACCGGAGGTACCGGAGATGGGGGGGCTGGCGCTTCTCATTGCCCTGCCCGTGGCTCTCCTTCCAGCACTCGGTGGTGCCCTCGACGTTGCGCTCCTCACGTTCCTTCTCTTCGGTGTGGTGGGGGTTATAGACGACCTCGTCGCGCTGAAACAGAGCCACAAGGTGGCGCTCTCACTGCTTGCCGCTTTACCCGCTGTTACCCTACCCTCCCACAACGTTGACGTCTTCGGGGTTGAAATTGGCCTCGGCCTTCTCTTCCCCATCATGGCGGTCCTCTTCATCGCGGGCTCGGCCAACCTCGTCAACATGCTCGCTGGCTTCAACGGGCTTGAGGTCGGCACTTCCGCCATAGTCCTTGCCTTCATTGCCCTCATGACGGGAGGAGAGGCGCGTCTCCTTGCCCTAACGGGGATGGCCGTTGCCCTTGGCCTTCTGTGGTGGAACCGCTATCCTGCGAGGGTTTTCCCGGGCGATACGGGCACTTTGAGCCTTGGGGCCCTCATAGGGCTTGCCGCCATAATAGGGGGCGTTGAAGCCTACGCGGTGGTACTCTTGGTTCCACATGCCGTTGATTTCCTACTCAAAACGAGGGTCCGCTTCCAGGGGAAGGCACGTGGCGGGGCAAAAATAAGGGAAGATGGAACGCTGAGTCCCCCTCCCTACACGAGCTTTCTGGGGATGATAATGCGCACGGGTAGACTCACCGAAAGAGGCCTGGTGTTTCGGGTGTGGTTCCTTGAAGTGCTTCTTGGCCTTCTGGCTTACTCTCTTCGTCTATTACTTTGACCATACCAAAACCAAAGCGCGTCTTGTCGCCGAAGCCGTTCGCATACCCGAACTCCGCAATCTCAAGGCTGCCGTAATACCTGAAAACGATGAGAGAGCCGCGGTAGTACGCGTCCTTTACCTTTATCCTCACGGGCTTGTGCTTTATGACGCTTATCATGAAGTCCTTTTCTGAGGGCATCTCCCCCATCAGCTCGGAGTAGCGCATCAGCATGACTTTTCTCAGCTTCTCCTGGTACTGGGGATCCGTGGGGTAGAGGTCCCATATCTTCATCCTGTTGTTCTCAAGCTTTATGGTGCGAACTATTATGGGGCTCAGCGTTGAGAGGAGCATCCCGTCCCGTATCTTTGGCTCCTTGAGAACCTTTATCTTGGAAACGTAGAGCTTGAGATCCTCGATGAGCATGAGGGGGTTCTCCATGAAGCCCTCCGCGATGGCCTTTATGACATCGGGGGAGAAGGAGGAAACGTAAAGGCAGACATCGTCGGATAGAATCTGTATTCCCCTGTCGGGCAGGAGCTTCCTTGAGCGCACCATTATGCGCGAGAACGTGAAGTAGTCAAGGGGATTGGACTGGATTACCTCCGCAAGTTCCGGAGATGAAAGGCTTATCTTACTCATTAACTGGCTGTACACGTCGTAGTTATAGTTGAACGGCAGGATTGCCCCTTCCCCTTCGGGCTTGAATTTTATCTCTATCCTCATTCCCCGCCCCCCATGATTGTACATTATGATATACTTCTCCACCGGATACTATTTGTAATACGTCCTAATTGTTAATAAACGTTTCGTAAGATACAAAACGTGCCATTAGCTGGCTGGGGCAACATTAAGCGCAGCCCAATGAACAGGTTTATAAGGGGTTATGAGTGGATAAGGTTAAAAGCTGTTCTGGGATAGTAAGTATAGGAGGGGTAAATATGAGCTTTGAAGATGATGTGAAGGTTGGGGATACGAATTACGATGATTACGTTATCTTCCTAAAAAGGCGCATAAGGCAGCTGGAACTTCAGGTGAGGACTCTGGAGGCGGATAAGGAGAGACTGGAGCGCGAGTTATCCCGCCTTAGAATGGAGATGTCCAGGATGAAACAGCCACCTGCTTTTGCAGGCACGCTCCTAGAGCTCCTTGACGATGAGAGGGCAATAGTGCAGAACTTCAATGGCCCACGCTTCGTCGTCAGGATAGCACCGTGGATAGAGCGCGATAAGCTTAAGCCAGGCTCAAGAGTAGCGCTTGACCAGAGGACGATGGCGGTCATAGAGCTCCTTCCGAGCCAGAAGGACCCGAGCGTCCTTGGATTTGAGGTCATTGAGAGACCGAAGGTCACCTACAGGGACATAGGTGGGCTCAGGCATCAGCTCAAGGAACTCAGGGAGGCCGTGGAGCTCCCGCTCAAGCATCCGGAGCTCTTTGAGAGGGTTGGAATAGATCCGCCCAAGGGGGTGCTCCTCTACGGGCCACCCGGCTGTGGTAAGACCCTCATGGCCAAGGCCCTCGCGAACGAGGTCAACGCGACCTTCATCAGGGTGGTCGGAAGCGAGCTCGTGAGGAAGTACATAGGCGAGGGGGCGAGGCTCGTGGGTGAGCTCTTCGAGCTTGCCAAGGAGAAGGCTCCTACCATAGTGTTCATAGACGAGATTGACGCGGTGGGAGCAAAGAGGATGGACGAAACGACAGGCGGCGAGAGAGAGGTAAACAGGACGCTCATGCAGCTCCTCGCTGAGATGGACGGCTTCGACCCGAGGGGCAACGTCAAAATCATAGCGGCCACCAACAGGCCGGACATACTCGACCCGGCACTCCTGAGACCCGGAAGGTTTGATAGGCTCATAGAGGTTCCGCTACCGGACTTCGAGGGAAGGCTTGAAATACTTAAGGTCCACACGAGGAAGATGAACCTCAGGGACGTTGACCTCAGAGCCCTCGCCGGAATGACGGAGGGGGCGAGCGGTGCCGACCTCAAGGCCATCGTTACCGAGGCAGGAATGTTCGCCATAAGGGCGAGGAGGGAGTACGTTACCCACGAGGACTTCCTTAAGGCCATAGACAAGGTTCTTGGAAGCGAGCAGAAGCTGGCCCAGCAGATAGCCATACACGAGGTAATGTACGGCTGAGCCTCCCTACCTCTTTTCTTTCATGATTATACCGAGGGCGAGAAGGTAGAGGGCCGGAAGGGCGAGGAAAGCCATCTTGTAACCAAAGGCATCTATAAGAAGGCCCAGGGAGTAGGGGCCCACCGTTGCTCCAAAGAAGCCTGCCATGTTCACGAAGCCCATGACGGAACCCCTGTTCTCATCCGTGGCAAGTTCGGCGGTGTAGGCGGTAACGATCGGCCCGATGGCGTAGAAGAATACGCCGAGGATGGGCACAACCTGGGGGAGGGTGCTAACTGTCAGGAGTAAAATCAGGAGTGCGGTGAGTCCTATGGCCATCTCCGTGCTCTTTCTGCCGAGTCTGTCGTAGAGGGCACCCCCACCGAGGGAACCCGCTATGCCCGCTATCGAGAGGGCCGAGAAGTAGAGGGATGCTTCCTCAACGCTCCGGCCCATGCTGACGAAGAAATCGGGCAGAAATGTTAAGGTGGCAAAAAAAGCGGCGAGAATTGCAAAATTTGCCACCCCAAGCGGGAGCAGGTGCCTCGGAATGGTGGCCTTTGCCTTCTCACCCCTTTTCGTATCGCAGCGAACGCCGAAGAGGAGGGCCAGCCCGATTAGAGCGCTCGCGATGGACGTGACGACAAAGGCCCAACGCCATCCGAGGGAGAGCGCTACAGGAAGGGCTATCAGCGGTGCTAAACCGCTTCCTACGGGCGGTCCAACCATGAACAGGCCGAGGGCGGAGCCCTTCTTCCTCCCGTAGACCTCGCTGATGAGGGCCGTTGCGGGTGCATAGTATAGGCCAGCAAAGAGGCCATAGAGGGCCCTAAAGCCTATTACGTGCCAGTAGTTTCTCCCAAAGAGCATCAGGGCGCTTGAGAGGGAATAGCCCAGTATGCTCATCACGAGAACCCTTTTCCTCCCAAAGCGGTCGCCGAGGTAGCCGGCGGGCACCTGGATGAGCGCGTAGGGGAGGAGGAGCGACGTCATGAGGAGGCCCGCCTGAGCGTTGTTTATCCCGAACTCTACCTTGATGAGGGGGATTAGCGGCGGGACTATCATTCTGTGCACATAGTTGAAAATCCATCCGAGGGAGAGTACGATGAGGAGCCGTCGCCTCATGGTTTAGACTGGACGTTGTGCGTTTAAAAATGTATCGAAGTGAAGCACCGCATTATTTAAAAGTCCTGATGGGAGTTTAAGCCGGGAGCGAAGATGGTAACCAAACTGCTGGCCCTAGAGGTTTACCCCCAGCTCAAGGACGTTGACTTTCGCGTGCTTAGAGGGGTAGAGCTGAATATGCGGCACTACGAGTGGGTGCCCCTGGAGAGAATAGCGAGCTTCACACGCATGGAGATAGGGAGCGTATCCCACAGACTGGGGAAGCTCGATAACTGGGGCCTCGTGATGAGGAGGAGCGACCTCGGCTACATAGGCTACCAGCTGACGAGCCACGGTTACGACGCCCTCGCCATCAGGGCGCTCTCGAAGAAAGGGGTGATAGAGGCAATAAGCACCACGCAGATCGGCGTGGGGAAAGAGGCGGACGTTTACGTTGGAATAACGCCAGAAGGCCGGGAGGTGGCGGTCAAGTTCAACCGCATAGGCAGAACCAGCTTCACCAAGATAAAGCTCTACAGGAACGAGTTTAAGGACAAGAGGCACATCTCGTGGCTTTACGTCTCCCGCCTGGTTGCGGAGAGGGAGTACGAGGCACTGAGGCTTCTCTCACCCATAGCAAAGGTACCCGAGCCCGTGGCGTGGAACAGGCACGTCCTCGTCATGGAGTTCATAGACGGCGTTGAGCTCGTGGATCTGAGGGACACGGACCTGACCACGGAGGAGGCGGAGGAGATACTCGAGAGAATACTCGAAGAATACCGCAAAATCGTGGCCTTCGGGATAGTGCACTCGGACATGAGCCTCTACAACATAGTCCTCCGCGACGATGGGGACATACTCATAATAGACTGGCCCCAGTACGTCACGACCGCATTTCCCGAGGCGAGGTTCTACCTTGAGCGCGACCTTAGGGTGCTCTTGAACTCCTTTGAGAGGAAGTGGCGCGTGAAGAAGGAATGGGATGAGGTGTGGCCGTCCTTTGAGGAGGCCTTTCTGGAGAGCCTCGGGGAATAGGTTAATATACTTCCCGCCCCAATTGTATGTGGGGAGCGAGAATGGAGACGGAGATATCAACCCTCTTTAAGGAGGCCTACGAGGCCCTTAACAATCAGGACTACGAGAGCGCGAAGAGAAAATTCGACAGGATTATGGAGCTCAGCAGGGGAAGGTTCCCCGAGGCCTATTTTGAGGCATGTTTCAAGCTTGGGGACGTCTTTTTCGAGGAGAACAACTACCGGGGATTTTTCAAGTGCTCAATGAGGGCACTCAAGCACGTCTACGGCACGGCACTCTACGAACAGGGCGTTAACCGGATGAAACACGTCCTCTACATAATAAAGCACAACGAGGCCCTCCCCCAGCTCGCCGAGAACATGGATCCCCTTTTGGTTCAGATGAAGGAACGTCCGGACCTCTACAACTTCGTCCTTGCCGTCACGATGCTCGCCGCGGGAAAGAGGGAAGAGGCGAGGGAGATCGCCTCGGCCATAGGCGATAAAAAGCTCGCAGCCATTTTAGAGGAACTTTTTGAGTAATTCTTCTCCTTTTTCGGGCCGTGCTGGGAAGTTGTAGGGCTCTTTTCCTGGCTTTTCGTTGTAATACGGCCTGTTGCAGCCTGGGCATCCGTGGGTCATGAAAGCCACAGGGTCAACCTTTTCCTTCAGGTCATTGAACCCCACGAGCTCCTCACCATCAAACTCGAGCTCATCAACACGGGCGAGGCCGTTCCTTATGAGGTAGTGGGCGGCCTGTATTCTGCGGTAGCGCTCGAGAGGCGGAGGAGAGAGGGACTCGAGGCGCGTGCCCTTTATCGGTGTGAAGGCAAACAGGGAGACGCTTCCCCCCATGTCGTAAACCCTCTGGATGGTCTCGAGGGCCTCCCTGTCCGTCTCTCCCAGGCCTATTATTATGTGCACGAAGGCACTGCCGGGCCCAAAGACCTCCAGAACGTCCCGTGTGAATGCCCACATGTCATCCCAGCCGTAGAGGGAGTCCTTGATGATGGGATATATCCTCTCGGCCGAGGCGTCGAGCCCAACGCCGATGTAGTCAACGCCGAGCTCTTTCAACTCCACGAGCGTCTCTCTGGGCACAGGGGTTATCGAGACGGAGGTGGGTAGATTGAGGGGCTGGAAGGCTTTAAGGAGCTCCTTAACATCCTCAACCATTCCGGGATAGTCAATGGTCTGAAGGCATATCCTCGCGAAGTTCCCCCGTTTGAGGCCATCCAAAACATCTTCGAGCTCAAAGGCCGGCCAGGTAACCCTTGAAAGGCGCTTTACATCGGCGTTGCTCTCCCTCGCCTGCGGACAGAAGGCGCAGTTGTTCCTACAACGACCGTCGTGGTAAGTCATAAGGTAAGCTGTGAAGGGCCTCGCGAGCATCCTGCCCCTCTTAAGGCCCATCTGAATCGCGGTCCCGTATGAAATCCTAATCTTCATACTCCCACCGCCCGATGATGGGGAAGAACATATATAGGTTTTTGGGAGATTTAGTGAGGGGGATGGTTATGAAAAAGTTCGTTTCAGCTGAAAGACCGCAGACGGAGGAAGGGATGCAGTACCACATAGCCTGCAAGCCCGGTGACGTTTCAAGGTACGTTCTCCTTCCCGGTGATCCGGAGAGGGTTCCCAAGATAAGCTCGCTTTGGGACGAGGCGAGGGAAATCGCCTTCCACCGGGAGTACAGGACGCACACAGGAAAATACAAAGGCGTTCCAATAAGCGTCACCTCTACGGGAATAGGTGGCCCATCAACGGCCATAGCGATTGAGGAGCTGGCTGCCATTGGAGCGGACACCTTCATACGCGTGGGCTCTACAGGCGCCATCCAGCCGGGAATGGAAAT
>NZ_LANF01000020.1 GCF_000966265.1 Palaeococcus ferrophilus DSM 13482
TACCAAAATCAACTTCTCAAGGTGTGCAACCCTATGAGGCTTTTGGTGCTCGACTTGGATGGAACCCTCTGGGATCACGAGGACGCTTCTCGCCTTGTTCCTCCCCTCGAGCGCAGCGGTGACTGTGTGAGGGATCCTTACGGCGAAACCCTCTGCCTCTTTCCCGGTGTCCGTGGGTTCCTGGAGTGGGCAAAGGAACGCTTCATCCTCAGCATAGCCAGCTGGAACGTTGAGGACTTCGTCAGGCCTATCCTCGAAGAGCTCGACCTGTGGGAGTACTTCACATTCCCCAAGATAGAGGGACACCCGAACAAGGCGGACATGATAGAAAGGACTGTTCTCCAGCTTGAGAACCTCGGTTACACCATTGACAACGTTATCTACGTGGACGACAGAGACATCCATCTGCGGGAGATACAAAAAACGGCTCCCTGAGGTAGAGTTCATCCAGATGTGGGTGGACGTGGCCGACTTCGACGAGCTCAGAGAGCTGCTGGAGAACCTTTGAAGCCAAAACGTTTATTACCCTCCGTTGAGAGCTTTGGTGGGTGAGAAAATGGAACTCGTGATTGTGAGGGACAGGCGTATAAAATACGATGGAAGCGCAATAAAGAGTCACTGGGCCTACAGAAATTTCGGCATCCTCGGCGATTCCCTGGTGGTCTTCAGGGGCCCCTGCCATGTGCGGGAGGACGAGATGATAGACCTCGAAGACGTCATAGAGCGCAGGGAGATAAAGAGCGACGACATGGTTCACTACATAGCCGAGATATTCGACCTTCCCAACGTTCTCCTCGCCTCTACGATACAGAAGCTCTTTGTGGCAAAGCTCTGCGAGGTTCTAAAGGGGTACGGCATCGAGACGGAGCGGAAGGGTGACGACATCTACGTTAACGGGAAGAAGCTGAGTATATCCATCGCCACGGTCTCCCCGGTAAGCATAAAACTCCACATAGGCATAAACGTTGAGGCGAAGGGAATACCCGAGGGCGTTGAGGCAATCGGACTCAAGGAACTCGGGATAGAGGACATCGAGGACTTCATGGAGCGCACGGGAAGGGCCCTCGTGGACGAGTTCCTTAAGATTAAGAAGGACAGCCTGAAAGTCAGGTGGGCCCAATAGAAAAGATTAAAAACCCTTCCCCCTCTAAATTTTCTCGCAGCGCGGGGGTTGCCGAGCCTGGCCAAAGGCGCGGGATTCAGGGTCCCGTCCCGCAGGGGTTCGCGGGTTCAAATCCCGTCCCCCGCACCACTACCAACGTTTTTACCCAGCACAAAGAGCTCCTTCGAGAGCCTCATAAGCTCCCTGTCACCCCGTTTTTTGGCATCATCCAGGAGTTCAAAGGCGAGGAACTTTAGCAGCCGGCCCTTCTTGCTCCTCGGCAGGTTTCCAAAGGCAATTCTCAGGAGCTGCCTGTCAACGTTTCTCTTCGATACGATGGACTCATAAACAAGCGCCATCTTTATGGCGGGGTTGTAAATTTTCACAATGTATTCGCCCACTTCCCTTCCGATTTTAAGGGCGTGCCATGCCAGGGCCCTGCCGAGGTAATCAGCAACTGGAAGCTCCCTAAAGTAGCGTTCGGCGCACTCAACATCGCCGCGCTCAAGGCACTCAAGACCAAGCTCCTCCATGGCCGCAAAACGTAGGGGTTCGGGAAGGCTTTCGAGGGATGCTTTACCCTCATCCAGGAGGGCCAAAACGTCCCTGGCGCTACGCTCACTAACCTCCCCAAATTCGGGTTTCTCCACTTTCTTCGGCAGGGGCTCTGAGGTGAGGATTCCCTCCTTGACTTCCCCCTTGATCCCGTGTATCTCACTTCCAACTATGAACTTCCCATCCTTGAACTCCAGTCCCTTGGGGAGGGGCTTCAGATACTCCACGTCGCTCTCATCAATATCCAGCTCGCTGAGGCTTATCTCCTTAACGCCCCTCCTGGCTATCGCCTTCCCAACAGCCGAGGAAACGCTCCTAAATGCCTTCTTCTTTAGATATGTGTCCCGTATGGACTTGGCTGCCATTATAGCCTCCCTGAACTTTTCCATCCTGGATAGCTCGTAGGTGAGAAAGAGAAATGTTTCGTCGCGGAGCGTGGGAACCCCGATGTCCCCCGCTAGGGATAGGGCGCGCCCGGGGTCTTTCCTCACAAGTGCCTCCGCGACCCACTTGAGGGCGTAGCTTCTCCAGTAAGCCTCTCCTATCTTGAGCGCCTTTGAATACGCCGCCTCCACCTTTCCGCGCTCGATGAGTTCCTTTATCTCGAGGAGCCTCTCGTCCATGTCAACCCCTCAACCTGGGGTGCCAGTACTTCTTTCCGGCCTTCTCCTTCTCCTCATCCCACTCGGCGAGTATCTTCACCGCTTCGCTCGCAACAAGGGCCGCCTCTTTTTCTCCGGCCTTGCCGAACTCGTTGGTAACCCTGTTGGCGAAGACCGCGCACACACACCCCGCTCTAAGGCCGTATATACTCGCCAGCGTGTAGAGCGTCGCTGCCTCCATCTCGAAGTTGGTAACGTTCGCCTGCCTCAGGTCGTCCACTATGTTCCTCGCGAAGCTCGGGAAGTAGCCGTTTAAACCCGGTCTCCCCTGTCCGAGGTAGAAGCTGTCGGTTGATGCCGTTATTCCCAAGTGATACCTCACTCCAAGGGTTTCGGCGGCCTCTATGAGCGCTAAGGTAACCTCGTGGTCGGCCACCGCCGGATACTCGACGCGGACGTACTGCTTCGACGTCCCCTCAAGCCTGACGGCAGCCCTCGCTATGATTAGATCACCT
>NZ_LANF01000021.1 GCF_000966265.1 Palaeococcus ferrophilus DSM 13482
TTCGACTGCACATTTAATCCCCCGGAGAGGCAGGCGAGACCGCCCTTCGGGAAGATAGCCTTCATGAGCCAGAGCGGTGCTTTCGGCGCGGCCATCCTCGACTGGGCCGCGAGGCACGAGGTTGGGATGAGCAAGTTCATAAGCCTTGGGAACATGGCTGACCTGGACGAGAGTGACTTTATGGAGTACCTCACGGAGGACGATTCCACGGGGGTCATCACGGCCTACATCGAGGGCGTTAAGAACGGTAGGAAGTTCTTTGAGGTGGCGAAGAGGGCCACTAGGAAGAAGCCCGTGATAATCCTCAAGAGTGGGAGAACGGAGGCTGGCGCTAAAGCCGCTGCTTCTCACACTGGCTCTCTGGCTGGTTCTTACGCGATTTATCAAGCTGCTTTCGAGCAGGCGGGCGTTTTGGAGGCTAAAAGCATGCGCCAGCTCTTCAACTACGCGAAGGTTCTTGCCATGCAGAAGCCAGCTAAGGGCAACCGCGTGGCTATAGTTACGAACGGTGGTGGCGCGGGTGTCATGATGAGTGATGGTTTGCTTGAGCGCGGTATGAAGCTTGCCGAGCTTAGTGGGGAGACGAACGAGCGCTTTAGGAAGGCCATCGAAGAGGGCAAGCTCCCGCACCACATGAGTTACAAGAACCCGATTGACATTATAGGGGATGCTCCGTCGAGCAGGTACGAGATTGCCATGAGGTACGCTCTTGAGGATGAGAACGTTGACGTTCTTGTTGTCATAGCGCTCTTCCAGAGTCCGGCTTTGGATGAGGGGATTGTTGAGGCTATGGAGAGGATGGAGGCTTATGGTAAGCCGATAGTGTTTGTGGCCCCGGGTGGAGAGTACCCGGAGAGGATGGCGAGGAGGATTGAGGAGAAGGGCGTTCCGGTTTACGAGACGGTTGAGGATGGAGTGGACGCTGTTTACGCCCTCGTCC
>NZ_LANF01000022.1 GCF_000966265.1 Palaeococcus ferrophilus DSM 13482
TTAAGTTGTAAGAATTGTTGGGGACCGCGCACAGGCAAGCCAACCAATCAAACCGCCCAACCCCCAATTCAGGGTAAGACCTCGGGCAACAGGGAACGGCAGGCTAAACGGGTCGGAAACCCTTCCCGCTCACACCCCCGCCCCTAAACCCGTCTTCTACGGGCGCCCTCGTCCCTGGCAACGGGCCGGTCACCCAAACCCACACCCAGGGAACGGCCGCTTATTTTCGGGGACCGCTTCGGCCTTAGATGCTTTCAGGCCTTATCGGACACGGCGTAGCTGCCCGGCACTGCCCTACACGGACAACCGGTAGACAAGAGGCCGCGGCACCCTGTTCCTCTCGTACTAAGGGCACCTTCCCCTCAAGCGGCCAACACCCCCGGAGGATAGCATCCGACCTGTCTCACGACGGTCTAAACCCAGCTCACGTTCCCCTTTAATGGGTGAACACCCCCACCCTTGGCCCCTGCTGCAGGACCAGGATGGGAAGAGCCGACAGCGAGGTAGCAAGCCTCGGGGTCGATATGGGCTCTCGCCCGAGACGACTCTGTTATCCCCAGGGTAGCTTTTCTGTCATCCCAGGCCCCCACCGGGGAGGCTCTGGGGTTCGTTAGGCCACGCTTTCGCGGCTGGACCCGCCTCTGTTACGAGTCCAGTCAAGCCGGCTTTTGCCCTTACACTCTACGGCGGATTCCTGACCCGCCTGAGCCGACCTTAGGGCACCTCCGATACCCTTTCGGAGGTGTGCCGCCCCAGCCAAACTGCCCACCTACCGCTGTCCCCCCAACGAGGGTTAGCTGTACGGTTGAGAGTGGGCGGTGTCTCATGACCGGCTCCACCCGCCCCGGAGGACGGGCTTCGACGCCTCCCGCCTACACTGCGCACCCCCAACCGTACAGCAACGGCAGGCTGCAGTAAAGCTCCATGGGGTCTTCGCTTCCGTCCGGGGGTCCCTGGCATACGCGGCCAGGCAGTGGTTTCGCCGGGCCCCAGCCGGGGACAGTGGGGACCTCGTTACGCCATTCATGCAGGTCGGCATTTAACCGACAAGGAATTTCGCTACCTTAAGAGGGTTATAGTTACCCCCGCCGTTTACCGGCGCTTCACCCGGTTGAACCCGGGCTTCACGTACCGGCACTGGGCAGGCGTCGGCCCCAGTACAAACCCTTTCGGGCTAGCTGGGACCTGTGTTTTTACTAAACAGTCGGGCCCCCCTAGTCACTGCGACCTGCGGTTTACACAACCGCAGGCACCCCTTCTCCCGAAGTTACAGGGCCAATTTGCCGAGTTCCCTCGGCTGGGTTACCCCCGACACGCCTTAGGCTTCTCACCCAGGGGCACCAGTGTCGGTTCTCGGTACGGTCGCGGTGGATCGCTCCCGGAAGGCTTTTCACGGGCCCCAGGGATCGGCAGAACCCCCCTAACGGGAGGCCCATCACGCCTTCACCCGGTTCTCACTATTACAGTACTCCCCGGGCTTGAACGCTTAGCTTACGTCCACCTACCCCGAGGCGTCACCCTCCGGGCTTGCGTTACCGCACCTACCACCGCGGTACGGGATTATAAACCCGTTTCCCTTTCCCCAGCACCAAGTTAAGGGCCGGGTTAGGACCGACTAACCCACGGCTGACGAACATTGCCGTGGAACCCTTGCCCCTACGGCGGCCGGGATTCTCACCCGGCTATGCTGCTACTCCCGGCAGGATCCACAATACCGACGGGTCCAGCGGACTTCACAGCCCGCCTTCCACCCCACCGGTACGCCCCCCTACCCGATGACGGAGCAAACACTCCGCCCGCCGGGGTATCGGCGGCCGGCTTGAACCCCGTCCATTTTCGGGGCCCCTGACCTCGACGGGTGAGCTGTTACGCACTCTTTAAAGGATGGCTGCTTCTAAGCCTACCTCCCCGCTGTCTAAGGCCAAGGACACCCTTTAGGTCATACTTAGCCGGCACTTAGGGGCCTTAACCCCGGGTTGGGTTCTTTCCCTTTCGGCCAACGGCTTACACCGTCACCCTACTCCGGGGGTCTACGGCGGTGGTAGGTTCGGAGTTTGACAGGGTGCCGAGGGCTCTCGCCCCCTAAACACCCAATCAGTGCTCTACCCCACCACCAACCTCGCCCCGGGCTATCCTACGGGATAATTCGGGGGGAACCAGCTATCTCCGGCCTCGATTGGCCTTTCACCCCTAGCCCGAGGTCACGGGAGCGAATTGCACATCAGCACCCCTAACGGGCCTCCATCCCTCTGGTGAGGGACTTCACCCTGCCCCGGGCTAGATCGACCGGCTTCGGGTCTCATCCGAGCGACTCCAGGCGCTTTCACACCCCGTCCCTCCCAAACGGTGCGGACCTGTCGGTTTCCCTACGGCTCCGGGGTTCCACCCCTTAACCTCGCCGCTCGGATGAACTCCCTGCCCCGTGTTTCAAGACGGACGGTGCGACTCCGGTCCTCTCCCCTCGTACTCACCCCTCACAGGGTTTTCCTTCGGGGAGACTCGACCCTTTCGAGCCGCACCCAACTATCACCGCCTGGTTTCAGGCTCTTTTCACCCCCTGCCAGGGGTGCTTTTCAGCTTTCCCTCACGGTACTAGTTC
>NZ_LANF01000023.1 GCF_000966265.1 Palaeococcus ferrophilus DSM 13482
GGAGAATTGAAAGGGAGAAGCTCAGGGCGCTGGGGCTTATCACGTCCTGGCGGTTGCAATAAGACTCTAGGAGAATTGAAAGCGAGGGCCCCGAGGAGGAGGATTAGGAGGAAGAGGGAAGGTTGCAATAAGACTCTAGGAGAATTGAAAGTGTATACCCTCAATTGCAAATTCGTGTTGTCAATGACAGTTGCAATAAGACTCTAGGAGAATTGAAAGCGTGTATGACGAAGACGCACGGAGAGAGTGGGAAGGTTGCAATAAGACTCTAGGAGAATTGAAAGGCGGCTTAAGGTGGTGTATAACTCAAACTCCAAAACCGGTTGCAATAAGACTCTAGGAGAATTGAAAGTGAGGAGTTCGTGAAGGGGGTGGCCGCGGGGAAAATCGGTTGCAATAAGACTCTAGGAGAATTGAAAGACGGCATGAGCTTGAAGTTTTACCGGGATGGCGAGGTGTTGCAATAAGACTCTAGGAGAATTGAAAGGCCTTTTGCGGTCACTATGTCTAGGGCTCCGGTGCAGTTGCAATAAGACTCTAGGAGAATTGAAA